>DPZQ01000102.1:3003-38021 GCA_003536295.1 Rhodobacter sp.
GCGGGGCTTTTTTTCATGCAGGAGGGGCTTTGCGCTTTTCTCTTTTCCTTGCTAAAAATTAGGACTATAAGACATCCAACTTCCCTAAATTGAGAAGATGCGAGGCCCCTCGCAGCCGATTTACCGGCCGGGAAAGAAGTGTCCGGCAAGATTAAAGGATATGCCCATGTCAAAACCATTAATGGCCAAAGCCACCGCCGTTTGGTTGGTCGATAATACGACCCTTACCTTCCGCCAAGTGGCCGATTTTTGCGGTATGCACGAACTTGAAGTGCAAGGCATTGCAGATGGCGATGTTGCAACTGGCGTCAAAGGCTTTGACCCAATTGGCAATAATCAGCTTGATGCCGCCGAGCTTGAGCGTGGCCAAGCCGACCCTCTTTATAAGTTGAAATTGAAATTCAATGCAGCCGCTGTTGGCGAAGAGCAACGCCGTGGCCCGCGTTACACGCCTTTGTCAAAACGCCAAGATCGCCCTGCGGCGATTTATTGGCTGGTGAAATTTCACCCTGAATTGACCGACGGTCAAATCAGCAAGTTGGTTGGCACCACTAAGCCGACGATTTTGACGATTCGTGAACGTACGCACTGGAATATTGCGGGCATCACGCCTATCGACCCTGTGGCTCTGGGACTATGCCGCCAGTCTGAATTGGATGCTGCGGTGCAAGTTGCAGCGCGTAAGAAATCTGGTGACGGCATTGTCATGAACGATGATGAGCGGCGCAAATTGGTCTCAACAGAACAATCGCTTGGCATGAATACAAAAGGAAAACTGGAAGAAGAAGATACCGTTTTGGCCAATTTGGCTCAATTCTCGCGCCCCGAGCCCAAAGAAATTGAAGGCGACTTCTCTGACGCGGAAAGCTTCTTCAATCTGCCTGCCGCAAGCAATGACGGCGAAGAAGACGAAAGTGCATAGCCTGACCCGCTAAAAATGCCCTCTTTCTGTAGCTTAGGCTACATAACGGGGGTTTTTTTTGCCCATTTAGCAGCGGCGCGCCCTGCCCATTGGCCTGTGGACAGACAAGTGGTAAGCAAATAGCCTCCCGTGGGCGCTTCCCAATCAAGCATTTCACCGCAGGCAAATATATTCGGTAAGACTTTAAGCGACAGATCAGGCCCAAGGCTTGACCAAGCAATGCCTCCCGCGGTCGAGATGGCTTGATCAATGTGCCTGGGGCCCAGCAAAGGAATAGGCAGGTTTTTTATAAGCGCTGCAAGATCATGCGCGTTGCGGCCAAACTCCATCACCAAGGCTGCCGCGACATCCGATAGACCCAATTTGCGTAGCCGACTAGACAGGCTTTCACCCACACGCATTTTTGCTAAACGCGCCACAACCTTTGCCATAGGCACGTCAGGCTTCAGATCGATTGTTAGTTTTGTTCCGTCACGCAGGGGCGCACTTATACTATAGATGCCGCCGCCTTCGATGCCTGTCCTACTAAGCACCAGCTCACCGCGCGACAGATGCGTGCCTGCTCGCAGAGCCACGGACTTTAGGGCTTTGCCGAAAAAGGGGGTCATATGAGCTGACCATCCCACTAAAAACCCCATGTTTGCTGGCTTAAACGGTGCGATTGTCACGCCTTGCGCTTCCAAAAGGTTTGCCCATGCTCCATCAGACCCAAGCCGCGGCCAACTGCCACCACCCAAAGCCAAAACCACAACCTTAGGGGAAATAAGCTGGTGACCCTGTGGCCCTTCAATCCGCAGTGCCGAACCCTCAAAACCCGTAAAGCGCCAGCCCCAGTGATGGTTGACCCCTAAGTCTTGCAACCGCGAAAGCCACGCCCGCAAAAGCGGTGAGGCCTTCATGGCCACTGGAAACACCCGCCCAGATGAACCTGTGAACAGCTCTTGCCCAAGACCGGAGCAAAGGTTTTGCACTTCGGCAGGCCCAAAAACCTTTATCATGGGGGCAAGAGCAGGCGTGCTAAGATGGGCTAAAAAATCTTCTGTGCTTTTTGTGTTGGTGATATTTAAGCCAGACTTGCCTGCCATCAGAAATTTGCGGGCGGGGCTTGGTTTGGTGTCTAGCAAAGTGACCTTTAGACCCGCCAGCGCTAGCTCTTGCGCTGCCATAAGCCCAGCGGGCCCCGCACCGATCACCACAGCCCTGTCGGTCATCGTTTCATCCATTGTTTTCAGCCCCTTGGCCTGCACACTGTTCACGGTTTTAATGGTCAGCGCCTGTCATAAGCGTTACAGTACTGCTATGACACAGAATGCACCAGACTTTGAACTCGAAACAGCACTTATTGTGCAAGGTTATCGCTTTGTTGCAGGGGTAGACGAGGTGGGGCGCGGCCCCCTTGCAGGCCCCGTCACCGCCTGCGCGGTGCGCCTTGACCCAAATCATATTCCGCCCGGCCTTAATGACAGTAAAAAACTGTCCCAAACCAAACGGCTTGTGCTTTATAACGACCTACTTGCCTGTGCAGATGTAGCCGTTGCCCACGCCAGTGTAACAGAAATAGACGTCCTAAATATTTTGCGCGCGAGCCATTTGGCAATGTGCCGCGCTTTGGCTGGGCTAGGTGCGGCTGTGGATTATGTGCTGGTTGATGGCAATTTGCTCCCTCGAGAGCTGACGCTGCCTGCGCGGGCGGTGGTCAAAGGGGACGGAAAATCACTTTCCATCGCCGCCGCGTCCATCGTGGCAAAAGTGGTTCGCGATCAACTCATGGTGGATTTAGAGGAACAATTTCCCGGCTACGGATGGGCAAAAAATGCAGGATATCCCACAAAAGCCCATTTTGAGGGTCTTCAGAATCTAGGGGTAACCCCACATCATAGACGTTCTTTCAAACCCATACACAATATATTGTATCAAGAAAATTAAATAACCTCTTGATTCAAAAAGAAATTGACCTCGAATCGCTAATGAATCATTGTAGGCATAAGAAACGGCAAAAAATGTCGGCGTAACCGAGGCGAAAAATGAAAACAAAAATCGAGCCGGCAATTACATTGCCGCTAAATGAAATTATTGCGGGTGATTGTATTGATGTGATGAATGCTCTGCCTGCGGGTAGCGTTGATTTGATTTTTGCCGACCCTCCCTACAATTTGCAGCTTCGTGGCGATCTACTGCGCCCAGATAATTCAAAAGTTGCTGCGGTTGACGATGAGTGGGACAAATTTGCAAGCTTCGAAACCTACGATGCATTCACCAAAGCCTGGTTGACCGCAGCGCGGCGTTTGCTAAAGCCGAATGGCGCAATTTGGGTAATTGGTTCTTATCATAATATTTTCCGCGTAGGTGCCGCCTTGCAAGACCAAGGCTTTTGGATTTTGAATGACGTGGTTTGGCGCAAAAGCAACCCCATGCCGAACTTCAAAGGTCGTCGTTTGACAAATGCCCATGAAACGATGATTTGGGCTAGCCGTTCAGAAGCTAGCAAATATACGTTCCATTATGAAGCACTTAAGGCGATGAATGATGGGGTGCAGATGCGCTCGGATTGGGTTTTGCCGATTTGCACAGGGCATGAGCGGATCAAGAATGACCAGGGTGATAAAGCACATCCAACTCAAAAACCCGAGAGCCTTTTGCATCGCGTGATCATGTCAACCACCAACCCAGGTGACGTGGTGCTTGACCCGTTCTTTGGTACGGGCACAACAGGTGCTGTAGCAAAAATGTTGGGGCGCGATTATATCGGAATTGAGCGCGAAGAGGCCTACCGCAAAGTCGCGACCGAACGTTTGGCCAAGGTCCGTAAATTTGATTCTGCGTCAATAGAGGTTACGGGGTCAAAACGTTCTGAACCACGCGTGCCTTTTGGTCAAGTTCTGGAGCGAGGCATGTTGCGGCCGGGAGAGCAACTTTTCTCGATCGGAAATCGTTTTACCGCCAAGGTCCGTGCCGATGGCACTTTGATCGGAAACGACGTCAAAGGATCCATTCACCAAGTAGGGGCCGCGCTAGAGGGGGCTCCGTCGTGCAATGGCTGGACTTACTGGCACTTTAAGCGCGACGGCAAGATGATCCCGATTGATCTGTTGCGCCAACAAATCCGATCAGAAATGGAAACAGATGCCCGCGGTCTACCGCATTAATGAACTTTACAAATGGTGGCCCTGATCACAGGGCCACCAACCGAAAGTATTTTAGTAACATGGCCTCGACCCGCCTGTTACTCACACGTAGCCATAGCGATTGGATAAGCGCAATTTCAGCTATGAAAGTATAACTATAGGTTAGCTGTGGCGCGGAAGTTTTTGGGAGAATTTGAACTAGTGTATATAAGCATAGCCTATCAGGCGTTGCCTGGTGGTCTGAGTGGTATTATAACTGCGGTAGGCCCGTGCGGGCTCCAACTTGCCTTGCCCCAATGCACTCCGTTTCATACGATATTACTCAATATAATTTGCAAGTTTCAACCAAAAAATCTTGTATTGTGCTCGAAGCTCCAAGATTAAAAGTGCGCCTAAAGCGTGCGGCGAAACACATCAAAAACCTTTAAACCAATATAGCCAGATCATAGGCTTTGCGCATAAGGGTAGGCAAGTCATCGGGCTGAAACAGATTATGTGCCACAAAGGCCCCTCGTTTTGGGTCAGCTTGTCCAACTTGAGCCGTTAAAACCTCCATATCGGCGTGAAAGTGGGTGAAAGTATGGCGGAAGACCCCTGCCTTTTGCCAATTAGTCTCAAAAGGGGGGGGGGCTTTTACATTGTCCCAATCTGAGCCTGGCCAGCCCAGCATACCACCCAACAACCCTTTTGGGCGGCGCTCTTCTAAAAGCCAGGCCCCATCTTTGCGCCGCGCGACCCAAAGGCTGCCTGTACGCGTTGGTTTGGGCGCTCGAACCAATTTTTTGGGCAGATCAGCTGCGATACCTTGTGCCCTTGCGTCACAAAGCACGGCCAAAGGGCAAATCCCGCAGCTGGGTGTGCGCGGTTTACATACTGTGGCCCCCAAATCCATCAATGCTTGGGCATAATCGCCTGCACGCGCTTGCGGTGTTTGGCTTTCTGCCAATGCAAAAAGGTGTGGCTTGGCGGTAGGTAGGGGCTCTGTTACTGCAAAAAGGCGTGCCATGACGCGCTCGACATTGCCGTCAAGCACGGTTTCGGGTAGGTTAAATGCGATAGCGCTAATGGCGGCGGCAGTATAGGGTCCAATGCCGGGCAAGGTCAAAAGTGCTGCATGATTTGCGGGGAACTGGCCGCCATAAAATTGGGTGACGGCGCGCGCACAGGCCAATAGATTGCGCGCGCGCGCATAATAGCCGAGGCCCGCCCATTCGGCCATGACTTCGGCGTCTTGGGCTCGTGCTAAGTCTTGTACCAAAGGCCAGCGCTGGGTAAAGCGGGTGAAGTAGGCCTTAACCATGGCAACGGTTGTTTGTTGCAACATCACCTCTGAAAGCCAGATCTGATAAGGATCAGGCCGCACCCCAGCCGCGCACTCTGAGGGGCTCACGCGCCAAGGCATGATCCGAGCGTTTGCGTCGTACCAAGCCAAAATCGGTTGACTTATGTACTTTGGAGCGAATTGCACACGCAATATTTATCTTTCCCATAAAATTTCGCGTTTTGGTACTGGCCCATGGAGCACCCGTACGGTTACAGTAGCCTGATTGAGAGCAGAGACCAGATGGCAAAAGCATCAAAAGTATCCCCGCAACCTAAAACCCGTCGAATGCGTGGGTTTGAACCAGCCTTTGGCTTGATGCAGCGCGATGTTCGCACCGTTTCGGAAACGCGCGGCTTTGCCGTTACAAGGCTCTTGACCCATTGGGCCGAAATTGTGGGAGCGGATTTGGCCGCCATAACAAAACCTTTAAAGGTTGGTTATAACCGTGAAGGGATGGGAGCTACGCTTACGCTTTTAACTCGCGCCGCTACGGCGCCCCAAGTACAAATGCAACTGCCAATTTTGCAGGAAAAGGTGAATGCAGTTTATGGCTATAAGGCCATCGCCCGCATCACCCTAACCCAAACGGCTCCAACAGGCTTTTCTGAAGGGCAGGTCGAATTCACCGTCGCCCCCACAGCTAAAGTGCCCCCCCCCGATCCTGTTATACTGGCCCAAGCGATCCACGTGACACAGGGGGTGCAAAACGATAAACTGCGGTCAGCTCTTGAAGAGATGGCTAAAAATATCTTAAGTCGAACAAAGAAATTATGAGGTTTCGAATGTCTAAGAAATATATTCTTGCCGCTTTAGTGCTGGCTGCTGCGGTGGGGTTAGGCTTGAATAGCTTGCGCTTGAATGAAAACCAATCTGGCATGGCGTCAGAGCTGGCCCAAACAGCCACCGCGCAAACGTCCGTGGCCCCCGATGCGCCAAGTGTGACCACCACGCTGGCCGAGCTGACCTTGGGCAATCCCGGAGCACGAGTGACGATTAAAGAATATGCGTCACTCACCTGCCCCCACTGTGCAGCTTTTCACAAAGACGTCTTCAAACCGTTGAAAGCCGAATATATCGACAGTGGAAAAGTGCAATTCATCATGCGCGAGGTGTACTTTGACCGCAATGGTCTTTGGGCATCGATGATGGCGCGCTGCGCTGGGCCTGATCGTTACTTTGGCCTGTCGGCGCTGTTGTTTGAAAGTCAAAAAGAATGGGCCCATCTAGAAGATCCATTGGCCGTAACAGATCTGCTTAAGAAAAAGGGGCGTCTCGCCGGTATGAATGACGCACAAATTGATAGTTGCATGGCTGATAACGACATGGCGAAAGTAATGGTCGAAGCCTATCGCACCAATTCCGAAACCGACGGTGTGCAAAGTACGCCTACTATTTTCGTCAATGGCAAAAAATACGGTAATATGGCCTATGATGAGCTTAAGGTTATTTTAGAAACAGAATTGGCAAAATAATGACCATGTCTTTGCCCTTGGCTGGCCTAAAGGTCGTTGAGTTGGCACGCATTCTTGCAGGGCCTTGGGCAGGACAAACCTTGGCTGATTTGGGGGCCGAGGTAATTAAGGTCGAATCCCCCCAAGGCGATGACACGAGACAATGGGGCCCCCCCTTCATTGCTCAGCAAGACACTCACTCCGCCGCCTATTTTCATGCGACCAATAGGGGCAAAAAGTCGGTGGTGATTGATTTTAGCCAAGCCGAAGGTCAGGCTCAATTGCGTACCATGCTGGCTGATGCCGATGTGTTGATTGAAAACTTCAAAGTCGGAGGCCTGGCTAAATATGGTCTTGATTATGCCAGCTTGGCACAAGCCTTCCCTAAGCTAATCTATTGTTCCATTACGGGTTTTGGTCAAACTGGTCCTTATGCGCACCGAGCAGGCTATGATTTTGTCATTCAAGGCATGGCTGGACTGATGAGCATCACAGGCGCGCCTGACGGGCAACCCCAAAAAGTTGGGGTTGCCGTGACAGACATTTTAACAGGCGTTTATGCCAGCACGGCAATTTTGGCCGCGGTGGTGCAGCGCGGGTTGACGGGACACGGACAACAGATTGATATGGCTTTGATGGATGTCTGTGTGGGGGTCTTGGCTAATCAGGCGATGAATTATTTGGCTACGGGTACAGCGCCTACAAAAATGGGCAATGCCCACCCCAATTTGGCTCCTTATGCGGTTTTTGATTGCGCTGATGGTTGGATCATCATTGCTTCGGGAAATAATGTGCAGTTCCAGCGCCTTTGCGCGCTTTTGGGCCGCCCAGAATTGGGTCAAGGCGCGGCCTATCTGACCAATGCCGATCGAGTTAAGAATCGCGATGATTTGACCCGTGATCTGACAGCTTTAACGGTTCAAATCTCAAAGGCTGAGCTCTTGGCTGCGTGTGAAGCGGCAGGGGTTCCGGCAGGTCCAATCAATGCGATTGATGAGGTTTTCGCTGACCCTCAGGTCATCCACCGCAAAATGCACATCAACCCAGACGGCATGCCAGGCGTGCGCACACCGATCAGCTTTATGGGCTTGCCAACGATCGTCGGTAAAAGCGCGCCATTATTGGGAGCAGATCAGGCGCTACTATCAGCACCGATCGCGCAAAAAAATGACCTATAGGTTTGGGCTACGTCTTTTAAACCTGCTGACCCCATCACCCGCACCCCAAGCGGGCCCCATACCCTTTATCCCTCGCCCCAGCGGCAAATTGATTTTGCTGAATGTTTCAGACCCTGTTGCCATGCAAAGTCTTTTAGCTTTGGTGCCGCGTTTGATCGAAGAACTAGGGGCTTCGGTCCTGATCACCTCGCAAAGCGCAGGGCCTTTTTCGTGTTCCGATATAGCCTTGATCGAGGCCATTTTTGTTCCAGGGCCCCGCGATTCGCCCTTGGAGGTGGTAGCTTTTCTGGATCATTTCCATCCTGACGCTATTTTGAATATCGGCGACCAACTGCCCCCCATATTGATAGACACTGCAGCCAATCGCACCATTCCGCTTTTCCTCCTTGAGGCAAAGGCTCCGCGTTTGCTGAATTCGGGGTTTGACTGGTGGCCAGGCTTGATGCGGGGACTTTTGGCGCGGTTTCGCACCATAGTGGCGTTGGATGGTGGTGCCCTTTTAAGTATACGCCAAGCGGGAGGTCGTGGGGATTCGGTGCAAGCCCTAGGCCGAATGGAAGAGGCGAGTCCGATCTTGCCATATGATGAAAAAAGGCGCCAAAATCTCGCTAAAATTTTGAATACCCGCCCGATTTGGTTGGCTGCTGACATAGAGAGTAGCGAAGAGGCAGCAGTGATCAGCGCCCATGCAAATGCCCTATCTGTGGCGCACCGATTGCTTTTGATCATCGTGCCGCGCGAGGCTGCTCGCGTACCAGCGCTTGAGGCGCTGATACTAAGTCAAAAAAATTGGGGCGTCGGACTTGAGGCGCGTAATGAGTTACCCAACCAAGAAATTGAAGTTTTGATCGCAGGCCCCGAAGCTTATGGACTTTGGTACCGGCTATCACCCATCACTTTTTTGGGGGGCAGTCTTTATGGTGAGGGGTGTGCTCGAAACCCCTTTGAGGCGGCGGCCATGGGTTCAGCGCTGATGCACGGGCCAAGGCCAGGTGCCTTTGGCACCTATCTAGGCCGATTGGGAGCCGCGCGCGCCGCAGTAGCGGTCAGCACAGGCCAAGATTTGCACGAAGCTTTGACTGATCTCTTGTCGCCTGACCGCGCGGCCCTGCACGCCCAAGCTGCGTGGGCTGTTGCCTCGAACGGCGTTGACGTAACTGACCAAGTGGTTGAAATGGTACGCAGCGCTATAGGAGAGGCCTGATGCAAGCCCCTAAGTTTTGGTATCAAAAAGCAGCTCTTGCGGCATGGGCCTTGTCACCCTTGGGGTGGATCTATGGTTGCACCACCGCGGCACGGGTGAAAAAGCGGGGCCTGCACGCCCAAGTGCCGGTGATTTGTGTTGGTAATCTAAATATCGGCGGCACGGGCAAAACCCCATTTGTTTCCGACCTTGCGCAAAGATTGTTGGGGGCACAGATCGTCTCGCGCGGATATGGGGGTCGCGTAACAGGACCTGTTCTGGTTGATTTGACGCGTCATACGGCTGCGGATGTTGGTGATGAGCCTTTGCTTTTGGCAGCATTTGCACCCACATGGGTGGCCAAAAACCGTGCCGCAGCCGTCGAAGCGGCCCAAGCGAGTGGAGCGCGAGTGATTCTTATGGATGATGGGTTTCAAAATGCGACCGTCTCAAAAGACCTGTCCATTTTGGTGGTGGATGCCAAACGTGGCTTTGGAAATGGATTCTGTTTGCCAGCGGGCCCTTTGCGCGAACCTATCAGTGCAGGGTTAAAACGCGCTGATCTTTTGGTGCTGATAGGCACCCCTCTTGACGGGGCGACGTTCTTGCAGCGCTATGAAATCACGATCCCTTATGTGCAAGCCAACTTGCAACCCTTAGCTACTGGCATGACATGGCAGGGCGCACGTGTGATGGCCTTTGCGGGCATTGGTCACCCTGAAAAATTTTTTACCAGCCTCAGGGATGTGGGTGCAAATATTATAGATAGCCAGGCGCTTGATGACCATCAGCCTCTGACCGAAAGCCTAATGGTGCGGCTTTCTGCGCGTGCCAAAGCGGCTTCTGCGCAGCTCGTGACTACGGAAAAAGACGCAGTCCGTTTGCCAAAATCATGGCAAGGCCAAGTGTTAACTTTACCCGTTCGTTTGCAGTTTTTGGACGAAGAACCCCTTTCAAAAGTGCTGCAGCGGCTATCCCTCTAAGGGTTTTTGCGCTGGGAGCTATACATTCCGATTGAAACAGTCTAGAAGCCGGCTCACGGCCCGAGGATTCCGGGGCAAACGGCAGGGAGGCTGTTTTGCGATTGGGGAATAGGTGCCGTTTTTTAGGCACCATGGGCATTAAACCGCCCCGATCAGGAAAAAATATGACAAAAATTTTGATAGCCGCGCCCTTGGCAGCGGCCCTTGTGGCCAAGGGTTATGAAACCTTAACGCCTGTACAAGATGCCGTTTTGGCAGAAGGTGTTTCGGGACGAGATCTTTTGGTTTCAGCGCAAACGGGCTCGGGCAAGACTGTTGCATTTGGGATGGCCATAGCGGATGAGCTTTTACGTGGCGCGGATAAGCTTTTATATGCTGACACTCCTATGGCTCTTTGTATTGCTCCTACGCGCGAATTGGCTTTGCAAGTAGCACGCGAACTTGACTGGCTTTATGCTAACACGGGGGCAAAAATCGCTACCTGTGTGGGTGGGATGGATTATCGCACCGAAAAACGTGCACTTGAGCGTGGCGCGCATATTGTTGTGGGCACTCCAGGTCGTTTGCGCGACCATATCGAGCGGCGCTCGCTTGATCTGTCGGGTTTGCGCGCTTGTGTCTTGGACGAAGCCGATGAGATGCTAGATCTTGGCTTTCGCGAAGATTTGGAATTCATCTTGGAAAAGGCCCCCGAAGACCGCCGCACCTTGATGTTTTCGGCCACCGTCCCAAAAGCGATTGCCGAGCTTGCAAAAAACTTTCAAACTAACGCGTTGCGTTTGCAAACAGCGGGAGACGCGAAACAGCATGTCGATATTGAATATCGTGCCTTGAACGTTTCGGCGCGTGACCGTGAACATGCGATCTTTAATCTGTTGCGCTTTTACGAAGCGCGCACTGCGATTGTTTTTTGTAAAACCCGCGTTGCGGTGAACCATCTTTTGGCCCGTATGGGCAACCGTGGTTTTCAAGTCGTGGCCCTATCGGGTGAGCTAAGCCAGCAAGAGCGAACACATGCGTTGCAAGCGTTGCGCGATGGCCGTGCGCGCGTTTGTATTGCCACTGACGTTGCTGCGCGTGGTATTGATTTACCCGGACTTGATCTGGTGATACATGCGGATCTTCCGTCAAATTCGGAAACGCTGTTGCACCGCTCGGGCCGTACGGGTCGGGCGGGCTCAAAGGGCGTGTCTGCTTTGATCGTGACGCAGCCTGAATTCCGTAAAGCGCAACGCTTGTTGCAAGGCGCGAAGGTTGTGGCTGAGTGGGCTAAAGCCCCCTCAGCAGAAGAAGTTTCCGCTAAAGATGATATGCGTTTACTTGAGCACCCGTGCCTTGTGCAGCCTGTTGGCGAAGATGCTGATATTGCTGCGATCATTCTTGAGCGTTTCGGCCCTGAACAAGCGGCTGCAGCCTTTGTCCGCCTTTGGCGCGAAGGGCGCTCTGCCCCAGAAGAGTTGCAAGATGTGTCAAGTTCTGCTGCGCCCGCCCCGCGTGAGCGCGCTGAGTTTGGCGATTCCGTTTGGTATAGCATTTCGGTTGGCCGTGCAGGCCGAGCGGAAGCGCGGTGGCTTTTGCCGAAAATCTGTGATGCGGGCGATATTACCAAAAATGAAATTGGTGCGATCCGCGTACAAGAAGAGCAAACCTTTGTTCAAATTGGCATGGCCGTGGCCTCTAAATTTGGTGATGGTTTAGATTTGGAAGAGGGCGTGACCATGTTGCGCCTTGCAGGCGAGCCAACGATGGATCGCCCAGAACGTAGTCCTGGAAAATCCTTTAGCAAAGGCGCCCCGCGCGCGCCACGTGAAGATCGACCCGCTTATCGTGACGACAAGCCTGCCTATAAAGAAGCGCCTGCCCGTACAGCTCGCCCCACTTACCGCGACGACAAGCCTGCTTTTAAAGACGCCCCGGCCCGTGCAGCTCGCGCCGAGCGTTCAGAAAAGCCAGCCTACACGCCCAAGCCATCGCGTTTTGTTGACGAAGACGCCCCATCATCGCCACCCCGAAAAGCGTATGACCCGTCGCAAGACGGTGTAGTGCAATCTTACGGCGCGCGCGATGACGCCCCGCGCAAACCTTATGCTAAACGCGATGGCGCATCGAAGCCCTACGCCAAACGCGATGGCACAGCGAAGCCATATGCTAATCGTGACGAAACTACTGCCAAGCCCTATGCAAAAAAGCCCTTTGTAAAACGCTCGGAAGGTGCTGAACCTTTTGCAAGCCGTGACGGAGCTGACAAAAAGCCACGTTGGGTAGGAGCAGACAAAGCCGCGCCAAAATCGGTGGGCTTTAAATCGCATGGTGGAGCCGCGGATCGTCCAGCGCGCTCCGCTGGGTTTAAGACCCACGGTGCTGAGGGCCGCCCTGCAGGAGGTAAATATGAGGGCAAGCCGGCAGGGGCTAAACCGTATGTTAAAGCGGCTGGGCCAAAATCTAAGCCTGCGGCCACCGACACCTCAAAACGCTTTACTCCGCCGCGCAAAGCGAAATAATCAAGGTCGCCCTTCGGGGCGGCTTTTTTTCTTTAGGGCTTTACGCCCCACGCGGCACATTTTCGTTCTATTGTTTTCCGCGAAATACCCAAAAGACGCGCCGCCTCGGCGCGGTTGCCGAGGGTTAGGGCCAAGACATCTTGGATGTGGAACCGCTCAACCTGGTCAAGTGCATGGTTTTTTATAAGGGATTTTTTTCCCTGTGTGCCACCGTCAAACGGGGTGTCAAACTGCTGATTCAGAAGTGCTTTTTTCACGGTATTTTTTAATTCTCGCACATTTCCGGGCCAAGAATATTGTGCCATCAAGTTGGCGCCTTTCTCGGAAATTTCCAACGCAGGCATTTTCGCATCGTATGCAAATTGGGCCATGAAGCTTTCTGCCAATTGACGAATGTCGCCAACACGTTCGGACAATCTTGGCATCGTTAGGCTTAAGGCCGATATGCGGTGATAAAAATCAGGCTCAAGGGTAGCTGTAGAAAGGGTGGCGTTTGCTGCGGCGATGAACCTGACCGAGATTGTGCGGGTTTGAGGTGATCCTACGGGGCGAATAACTTGTTCTTCAATGGCTTTTAGTAAAACGCCTTGGACCTGAGGGGCAAGATCGTTTACGCGGTTTAGGCACAGCACTCCCTTATTAGCCCGCATGATTAGGCCGTCTTTGATGCTTCCATCAGCGGCTACAAAGCCGAAGAGCTCGGCTGCTGCAGTTTCGGGGTTAAGGCTGGCGCAGGCAACACTTATAAAGGGCCCGGTGGCACGTTCGCTGAGTGCATGAAGCATTCTGGCGGCGCTCTCTTTTCCGGTTCCGGTTTCGCCCGTGATTAGAAGTGCGTCGTCTTGCTTGGCGAGTAGTTCGATTTTATCTCGCAAGGCTCGCATTACGCTGGAGTTGCCCAGAAGCCCAGTTTTCGCAGCAGCTTGTGATAAGGGTATATATTTGTGTGGGGCAAGGGGGCGAAGGTGTAATTTGCTGAACTGCTCAAGTGATTTTAAGGTGCGTTCAACATTAAGCGGTTTTTTTAAAACATCACGCACGCCAGCCTGCATGGCATAGATAGCAGTATCAAGATCGAATGAACGCGTCATTACAATAGCATCTGACACAAGACCCTGACCGCGCCAGGACATCAGCCATTCCAAACCAGACATGTCAGGTAAAATGTTTTCAATTATTATTAGGTCAAAAGCCTGCCCTTTAAGCTTTTCCTCGGCAATTTCAGTTGTTTTGGCCCATTCCACATGTTTGCAATTAAGCGAAATCATGCGTGTAAGCTTACGTACTGTCGTTTCGTCATAGTCAATGATTAAAACAGAATTGATCAAAAAACTGCCGGCTTTTAGCGGAGACTTTAGGTTCTTTACCGGTATATTTGTTCCGCTATTTTTTGCGCCCGTCGTGCTTGCACCATTCAAGGCGGTGACCTATTTCAATCTAAGCGAACAGAGGGCCCCGCAGCGGCGGCGGCTGTTGTTTGGCCCATTTGTCCAAGCGTAAATTGCGCTGCAAAGGACAGAACTACTATAGCAATAAATGCTAGATACATTGTTTTCATTGTGGCCTCTGATTATTCATTGGGATGGTGGTCAGCTGGCTTGCCAGTCACGTCTGTGTACCAGATGCTGTGATGCTCTTTGGCCCAGTTTTCATCTACTTCGCCTTCGCCCATTGCTTCAAACGCGCCCTGCATACCAACCGAGCCAATATAGATATGTGCCAACGCAATGGCCATAAAGACAAATGCGATGATCGTGTGCCAAACTTGGGCCAGTTGCATTTCAGCATGATGGGTTAACTGCTCGGGCAAAGGATCAACGCCAAGAAGCCAAGGCAGTCCAAGCGAATTGATATGGGCAAAGCTGCTGGCAAAAAGTTCCAATTTGTATGGGAACAGCAATGACAGTCCTGACACGGAAATAGACAGTCCCAGAACTACAACCGCCCAAAATATTAGTTTCTGTCCAGCATTAAATTTGCGCGCTGGTGGGTGGACACCCTTTGTAAAAAGACCTCCGCCAACCATTAGCCACTTCAGATCGTCCCGGTTTGGGATGTTATGTGCGATCCAGCAGACAGTGATCCAAACCAAGCCAATCATAAATGGCCAAGCGAAATTATTGTGGATCCACTTTCCGATAGTTGCGTAGCTCGCGTAGAACTCATGCCCAAGCAGAGGAATAAGGGCGACCCGGCCAAATAGTTGTAAAAGCCCTGTCAGACCCAGAATTACAAAAGCCCCTGCCATTAGCCAGTGGCCAAAACGCTCAACCGCTTTAAAACGTGTGATTTTTTGTCCAGAAAGCCCAGAATCGATCATGATACGGCCACGAACTAAGTAAAAAAGTACCAAAAGCGCTGTTACACCCAACAACGCTGAGCCGCCATATTCACGTAAAGGTCCGGCCCGAAATGCTAGCCAAGCCATACCTGTGTCTTGAATGATTTCGAGTGATTCGGGTGTGCGTGTCGAAAGCGTCATGTCCGCTGAACCATAGCGCAATGCGCGCCACAGCTCAGGGTCAGAGGCGCCACCTAAGGTCCCAAGTTGATTTGTCGTAACGGCGCCAACCGCATCGCTGCCGTCGTTTTGTGAACGAAAACTGCTGTCAACTTTTGCATTGGCTTGACGGGCCAAAACATCTTCAAGTGTCTGTGCACCGCCTGTAGCACTGCGATCTATCGCGGCTGCGAGCCCGGTGGAGTTATCTTCTTGTGCCAGAACAGGCGACACCATGTTCAATAAAAGAAAAACCAATGCGGTTGAAACGGTCTTAGAAATGCTCTTGGCTATCATGGTTTGTCCCAGCCCTTGTTGGTTATGCGTGGTGTTCGTCAGAGCGGGCCCGCATTTAAGCAATGCGGGCCCGTAGAGTTCCGCTAAACGTTGAAACGCTTAGTTGGATTTTTGCTCATAGGCTGTACCCCAACCCCAAGCGCCAGAACCAAAGCCGCGGGCGACTACACGCTCACGGTAGATGGCCGACACAACGTCGCCATCACCCGCCAAAAGTGCCTTTGTCGAACACATTTCCGCGCAGATAGGCAATTTGCCCTCTGCAATCCGATTGCGGCCATATTTTTGGAACTCGGCTGCCGAATGATCTTCTTCGGGGCCACCGGCACAGAAGGTACATTTGTCCATTTTGCCACGGCTTCCAAAGTTACCAGCCTGAGGATATTGTGGCGCGCCAAATGGGCACGCGTAGAAGCAATAACCGCAGCCAATACAAAGATCTTTCGAGTGGAGCACTATGCCGTCGGCTGTTTGATAGAAACAATCCACGGGACAGACTGCCATACAGGGCGCATCTGAACAATGCATACAGGCGACCGAAATTGATCTTTCACCTGGTTTGCCATCATTCAAAGTCACCACGCGGCGCCGATTTATGCCCCATGGGACTTCGTGCTCGTTCTTACATGCTGTTACGCAAGCATTGCACTCAATGCAGCGTTCGGCGTCACAGAGAAATTTTGCTCTTGCCATTTTCTAAACTCCTTATGCTGCGCTAATTTTGCAAAGTGTGGCTTTGGTCTCTTGCATCAATGTTACCGAGTCATACCCATAGGTCTGCGCGGTATTTGAGGCTTCTCCCAAAACATATGGATCCGCCCCTTTGGGGTAAACGCTTCTTCGGTCTTCGCCTTGGAAGTGGCCGCCGAAGTGGAATGGCATGAAGGCAACGCCCGCACCCACCCGTTCGGTCACCATAGCCATGACTTTGACTTTGCCACCCTCCGGACCTTCGACCCAAACCTGTTCGCCGTCACGTATGCCCAAATCATTGGCATCGCGTGTGTTGATCTCAACGAACATATCTTGCTGAAGTTCGGCCAACCATGGGTTTGACCGTGATTCATCTCCACCACCTTCATATTCAACCAAGCGACCTGAGGTCAGAATGATGGGGTAATCTTTGCTAAAGTCTTTGGCCTGGATTGACGCAAACATTGTTGGAAGACGATAAAGTTTGCGGTCTGAGTAAGTGGGATAATCTTCCACCAGATCGCGGCGGTTGGTGTAAAGCGGTTCGCGGTGTAACGGCACTGGATCTGGGAAGGTCCAAACCACAGCCCGTGCTTTGGCGTTGCCAAAAGGTGCGCAACCATGTTTGATTGCAACGCGCTGGATGCCGCCAGAAAGGTCAGTTTTCCAGTTTGTTTTGACGCCAGCAACTTTGTCAATTGCCGCACGCTCATCCGCTGTGAGATCACCATCCCAACCCAAGTCAATCAGCATCTGCATCGTGAACTCTGGGTAACCATCAGTCAGCTCTGCACCTGGGTTTGACACTCCTTCGGCTAACAGATTGTCACCATTCCGTTCAACACCGTAACGTGCGCGGAAGGGTAATCCTCCTTCTGCTACAGGTTTGTTGATATCATAAAGGTTTGGTGTGCCTGGGTGACCCATTTCTGGGGTGCCCCAACAGGGCCAAGGTAGGCCATAATATTCGCCATCAGCAGGGCCGCCAACCGCTTTCAACGTTGTTCTGTCAAAGGTATGTTGATTGGCCATATGAAGCTTGATGCGCTCGGGGCTTTGGCCAGTATAGCCAACAGTCCACATTCCGCGGTTAAATTCGCGGGTTATGTCCTCTACCACGGGCTCATCGCCTTCTATTGCGATATTGCGGAACAAACGATCGGTGAAGCCAAATTTATCGGCAAACATTTTGATGATCGTATGGTCAGGCTTGCATTCGAACAAAGGTGCAACTACTTGGTCGCGCCACTGGAGCGAGCGATTAGAGGCGGTTACAGAACCACGGGTTTCGAACTGTGTCGCTGCAGGCAGCAAATAAACACCGTCTGTACGGTCATGCATAGCGGCCGCTACGGTTGGGTATGGGTCAATAACCACCAACATATCCAGTTTTTCCATCGCGGTTTTCATTTCGGTGCCGCGAGTTTGCGAGTTAGCGGCATGCCCCCAAAGAACCATGGCCCGAACATTGTCGTTTTGGTCCATATTGTCTTTGTTTTCAAGGACGCCATCGATCCAGCGCGAAACAGGAATACCGTTGGTATTCATCAAGCTGATTGGCTTACCGTCGCCGTCAAGTGCATCATTTCCGTCAGCACCTTTCAGATTGACGAAACGACCCTTGAGCCAGTCAAGATCTTCTTGCCAAACGCGCGCCCAATGTGCCCATGAGCCGGCGGCGAGGCCGTAGTAGCCTGGCAAGTCATGTGAAAGAACGCCGAGATCAGTTGCACCTTGTACGTTATCATGGCCGCGGAAAATATTTGTGCCACCGCCGGATACGCCCATATTGCCCAAGGCCAACTGCAATACGCAATAAGCGCGGGTATTGTTGTTTCCGTTGGTGTGCTGTGTGCCACCCATACACCAAATAACGGTTCCAGGGCGGTTGTTTGCTAAGGTGCGCGCAACACGCTCAAGCTGTTCCCCCGGCACGCCTGTGACGCGCTCAGTTTCGGCGGGGTTCCATTTGGCAACTTCTTCCCTGATTTGATCCATTCCCCAGACGCGGCTGCGGATAAAGTCACGGTCTTCCCAGCCATTTTCAAAGATGTGCCACAAAATGCCCCAAATCAAAGCTACATCTGAACCTGGGCGCATTCTAACATATTCGTCAGCGTGTGCTGCTGTGCGCGTAAATCTTGGATCACAAACGATCAAAGGCGCGTTATTTTCTTCTTTGGCTTTGAGCATATGCAGCAATGAAACGGGGTGTGCTTCTGCGGGGTTTCCACCGATCAAGAATATCGCTTTTGAGTTATGAATATCGTTATAGCTGTTTGTCATGGCGCCGTAGCCCCATGTATTGGCCACGCCAGCAACGGTAGTCGAGTGACAAATACGTGCTTGGTGGTCCACGTTGTTGGTACCCCAATAAGCTGCAAATTTGCGGAACAAATAGGCCTGCTCATTATTATGTTTTGCGCTGCCTAGCCAATAAACCGAGTCAGGGCCGCTTTCATCACGGATCTTGAGCATTTCTGCGCTGATCTCACTGATGGCATCTTCCCAGCTCATACGGATCCATTCGCCAGCGACTTTTTTCATAGGATATTTAAGGCGGCGTTCGCCATGCGCATGTTCACGCACCGCAGCCCCTTTTGCGCAATGCGCCCCAAGGTTGAACGGGCTGTCATAGCCGGGCTCTTGACCGACCCATACACCGTTGCGCACTTCTGCAATAACGGTGCAACCCACTGAGCAGTGGGTACAGATTGATTTGATGGTTTCCATCATAGCGTCTGATGACGCAGTGGTTGCAGCCCGCGCTACAGTGCCGCCCATTGCACCAATAGCCGCAAGGCCACCGATGGTAAGGCCCGATCCACGCAGGAACGAACGGCGGTCAACTGATTTCTCAGCCACGCTATTAAGGAATGCGGGGCGATGTGCCGAACTGGCTATTCCGTTAGTTTTTTTTCTGAGCATTGCTCTCTCCCATAATGCGGCGGCTTTTGCCGTCGGTTAGGTTAGGTCTGTTTCGCTTAAAAGCGTGCGGATTTGTAATAGGATTGCACGTGTAATGTGTCGCGCATGCCGCTGCCTTGGTTCAGCGTAGTTTCTGCTAAGGCGGCATCAGCGCCGGCAACTGTCGCTACTACTGCGACTGGTACCGTTGTTGCGATTTTTAAAAAATCGCGACGATTTGATTTTTTTTCTCCTGATGAATTAGTCATTCAAAAGTCCTTTCTTATGCGGACAAGCCGCGGGTTGGTTTTTGCGGCCTGGACCGCGGGTCGATATGGGGCGATGCGCCCCCTGATCTTTTAGTCAGCAGTTATTCTAAAGGCTTCTTTTTCAATCGCCATAAAGTGGCGACCAATGGCCCCGATTGGCGCAAAGAATAGAGATCCCTCCGCACCTTCGAGGTCAGTAAAGAAATGCCCTGCCCAAGGTGCTATGTGGCGGTTAAAGAAGGTCTTTTGTTGCGATAGGCTTACGACTTCACCAAAGCGACCCATGATAAGGCCAGACATCATTTCAAGAACACTGGCAATATTATCTTCTGGCTCATAGATATTTTCAGCGCGCACGATGCTGTTTTTGGCCATGTCGTCGCGTAAGAGCGCAAGTGGCTTTTCATTTAAGAAACCTGTCATATAATAGCTACCATAGGGCAAAAGCTCTCCGCGGCCCAAACCAATGAACAGCGCATTAAATTCACGCTCAACAGATTTCACCGAGCTTTGCACCGCCAGTTTGGCCAGAGTGCCAATTGCACGCCCCAGGTCTGTTTCATCGCCCGAAAGTTTAGCCGTTTTATCCAACAAAGCCTTGTTGGCTGGTCGAGCAAGTAGGGCGCTTAGAAAGTCATAAAGGTCAGCGCGCAGCTGATCTTCTTCGGTAATGACTTGGGTGGAATGGGCTGCTTGTGTCATGCTTGGCTTTCTAAGGCGTAGTCAAAATTAAACCGCATATGACGACGGCTGGTCAATTTTTGCGTGGTTTGAGCCGCATCTTCGGGTTCAAACTCTTCACCTGATAAGACTAGTGCCTCATCCTCAATAAACGTTTCTTGTGACATAACTTCGGGATTAGCAAGCTTTTCTTGTGCGGGCTCAAGGTCCTCGTCCGCCACTTCATCCTGTGTAGTAGCAGCAGCTTTTTCTTCAGCTTGGCTTATCAAGGCCTCGACATGTTTTAGCATGCCTTTTCCCACCACATAGGCCGACTTCATTCCCTCAAAGGTGACTGCAGCGTCTGTATAGTCTTCACCGTGATCTACTAAACCGTCAAGATTGGCCAAAACAGGGTTGCTGCGCCAAAGCGTACGCAGAGCGCGTCGGCGCAAACGGTCGGGAACGGCTTTTTGCATAAAGACGCTAAAATCATCACCCATTTTCAACGTGTCTGGATTGGGCAGCTCAAGTTCAGCCAACAGCTCCTCATCGGTTTTTTCGGAAATTGCTTTTTCTTGCGCGACTTTCTCTACTGCTTGTGCTTCAGCCTCAATCGCCAGTTTGGCTGCCAACTCTTCAGAGGCAACGGCTTTGCGACGGCGCGACCAGAATGTATCTTGGGCTTGAGCCATCACTGCACCACGTCAATGCTACGCGGAGCGCGGTACACGTCAGACAATTGTCGAATGCGTGCGTCGCCTTTACCATCATCTTTGGTGTCGATATTCTTGCGGTCGCGTTTGCGCTTAACAAAGACTTCTTCTACGTGATGTTGATCGCAAAATGCTTGGATTACAGCGATCAGCCCTTCGGGCATAGGCACCAGTTCAATCAGTCCGTCACCACTGTCCATATAGTCTTGCCCATCATATGCCGATGCCGTGACAAAAGTTGGCACAAACGGGACCGCAGCGGTTTCATCTTCAGTTTCACGCATTACCACGACCAACCCCGGTACTTTGGCCGATATGGTTACCTTATAGGCTTCAGTGTCTGATGACCAAAGATCCAAAGGCAGGGTCGCTGCATGATATTCAATAGTGTCGCCTTCGCTACGCATCTCACGCCACTGTGCGGGACCAGCGCCCGGAAGAACAGCAACGACTTGCCATACCCACTTAGCCCAGCGCGTCACACCCGGTGTGCGGCGCACTACAATGCCGACAGGTATCGTTTGTCTGGCTAATGGCACTTGCTCTCCCCGCGGTAGATTCTTCTTCCACTCTCAATCTTAATCATACGAAATTGCCCGCGACAAAGAAAAAAACAGCAATTTGGGTGATTTTTCCAAAAAATCGTCAATTGGTGGACATTTTGGGTCATATGGTGTTATTGGAAACTTAAAATATAAGACATTTTGTCTTTTTCATAATAAATACTGCTTGTCTTTGGTGCTGTCTGGTTAATCAATCTTACCAATTGAGATAAAAGCGCTATTTTAATCTTTACCACTCTTCTGTTTGATGGATAGTGTAGTGTGCAAAGTGAAGCCCGTTTCAGATGCTGGGCAAAGGAGTTTAGATGAAAAAACGATTGGTGCTCTGCGATTGCCAAAAAACCCAAATTCTGGACGTCGATATTTTGAGTGCTGCGTCAGGATTTGAATGTTCGCGCGTCTTTACGGGCCTTTGCACACATCAATTACCCGAGGCTCAAAAGCTTATCGCCGAAGGCAACGTGTTACTGGCATGTGGTCAAGAAACTGCCCGCTTTTCGGAATTGGCTGCCGATATTGGCGCGGATGAGCCCGATTTTATCGATTTACGCGACCGAGCAGGTTGGAGCGATGACACCAATGCGGCGCCCAAAATGGCGGCCCTTTTGGTGGATCATTTGCGGCCTGCACCCCAGGTCAAAACCCGCGATGTCGAATCGCACGGCATGTGTTTGATTATTGGTTCTTCTAGCCATGTGTTTGAAGCTGCAGCACAATTAGCGCAAAGTCTTTCTGTGACCGTTTTGTTAACCGACCAAAAAGTTGACCTACCACTAACTCGCGATTATGAGGTGGTGGCGGGCAAAGTACGCAATGTCGCGGGCAGTTTTGGACGGTTTGAGCTGGTTATCGACGCGTTCCAATCTCTTGACCCATCTGGGCGTGGGGCCATGCGTCTGACCGTGCCACGTGACGGGGCACACACTCAGTGTGACCTGATCCTAGACTTGTCAGGTGAGGTGGCTTTGTTCCTGGCCCCCCATAAACGTGATGGCTATTTGCGCGCTGACCCAAAAAGCATGCCCGCTGTCGCACTAGTGGTTGCCCAGGCCGCCCAAATGGTGGGGACGTTTGAAAAGACCGTCTTTTTAAACTTTGAAGAACATCTCTGTGCCCATTCGAGGGCGTCCCAAAAAGGATGTAATCGCTGTTTAGACATATGCCCAACAGGCGCGATCATGTCTTTAGGTGAACATGTTGAAATTGACCCGATGATTTGTGCGGGTTGCGGCGCTTGTGCGGCGCTATGCCCGTCGGGGGCGATCACCTATGATGCGCCAAAAGCCTCTGACATTGTTAAAAGAATTGGCGCTATGGCTCAAGCCTACAATAAAGCAGGCGGAACGGCTGCGCGCCTATTGGTCCATGATGATCATGGCGCTGAAATGATCAGCCTGGCCGCGCGATTTGACAAAGGTCTGCCCGCTGACGTTATACCAATGCATGTGTCTGCGCTCTTGTCGGTTGGCCATGCTGAGATTTTGGCCGCATTGACCTCAGGTTTTGTGCATGTTGATATTTTACTGGCTCCAACCAGCGAGAAAGAAACGATCGATTTCGAAATTGCCCTAGCGGTTGCAATTGGTGCTTCGGGACGCGTTGGGCTTTTAGATATTTCTGATCCTTCAGATCTGTCCAAAGCGCTTTACGGCGTAAAGACAAGTGCGCTTGATTTTGATCCTATTTTGGCCTTGGGCAATCGCCGCCAAGTCACCCGTTTATCCGCTCAGGCCCTTAATCCCAACACAGAGCTTCCTTTGGCATTGCCCGAAGGTGCGCCTTATGGGGCGGTTTTGGTTAATACCGATAGCTGCACGCTGTGCCTGTCTTGCGTGTCGCTATGCCCCTCCGGAGCGCTGCTTGATAATCCCGATATGCCGCAGCTACGCTTTCAAGAAGATGCCTGTTTGCAATGTGGAATCTGTGCCTCGGCCTGTCCGGAAGATGCGATCACATTGGTGCCGCAGCTTGATATCAGCGCAATCGCCTTGGGCCAGCGCGTGTTGAACGAGGAAGAACCCTTCTGCTGCGTTGAATGCGGGGCAGCATTTGGGGTGAAATCAACAGTTGAAAAGATTTTAAAAAAACTAGACGGTAAACATTCCATGTTCGCCGAAGGCGGCGCAGGGCGGATCATTCAAATGTGTGATAAATGCCGCGTGAATGCGCAATTTCACCGCGAAAACAACCCCTTATCGGGGGGAGAGCGCCCGCGCATGCGCACCACAGAAGATTACCTAAGCAAACGGCGCGACCATTAACGCGCTTGCCAAGACAAACGAAATAAAGACCAACTTGTTGGTCAATAAAATAAAGGATACCTTATGGATGACGAGTCAAACATTGCGCTGCGCAAATTCCTTAAGCAAGTGGGCGTCACCTCACAACAAGCCATAGAGGAGGCGCTGCGCGCCGCAGGCGATCATGCCGCAGGGCAAGAGTTTGTCGCAACCATGACCTTGACGGTCAAGGGCCTAGACCTTGAACATCAAGTGACAGGCACAGTCAAAGGACCTGCAAAATGAGTGTGACCCGCGATCTGGTTCTTGAGCAGCTTAAAACCGTTCTAAACCCCCTCAATGGCAAAGATATCGTCTCGGCGGGTATGGTCAAAGCCCTGACCGTTGACGAGGGCGTTGTACGCTTTGTTTTAGAAATTGATCCCGCCCGCGCTAAAGCGATGGAAGCTGCCCGCGCAGAAGCAGAAACTAAAATCAAAGCTTTGGGCGCTACCAGCGTCTCTATCGTTATGACCGCCCATGCCGCTGCTCCACCACCGCCTGACCTAAAAGGGGGGGGGCATGGCCATGCGCATGGTGCTGCGAAAGCCACAGGCCCTGAAAAAATACCAGGTGTTGATCGCATTATTGCAATTGCCTCCGGCAAAGGCGGGGTTGGTAAATCAACAGTAGCAGCTAATTTGGCCACTGCCCTTGCCGCAGAAGGTCGACGGGTGGGTTTACTTGACGCTGATGTTTATGGACCTTCGCAACATAGAATGCTGGGTATCACCGGGCGTCCTGCCTCGCCTGACGGCAAAACCATTTTGCCTTTGCGCAACCATGGCGTAACTTTGATGTCTCTAGGTCTGATGACGCAAGAAGATGAAGCCGTTGTCTGGCGTGGACCCATGTTGATGGGGGCCTTGCAGCAGATGTTGTTTCAAGTGCAATGGGGCGCTTTGGATATCCTGATCGTTGATTTGCCACCTGGAACGGGTGACGTGCAAATGACCCTAACCCAAAAGGCGCAGGTTGATGGCGCGATCATCGTGTCAACACCGCAGGATATTGCATTGCTAGATGCCCGTAAAGGCATTGATATGTTTAACAAGATGAACACACCGATAATTGGCTTGATAGAAAATATGTCGACTCATATTTGTTCAAATTGCGGCCATATTGAACACATTTTCGGCCATGGCGGCGTCACAAAAGAAGCCAAAAAGCTAGGTGCGCCTTTGTTGGCCGAAATACCGCTGCATATCGATATCCGCACGACCTCGGACGGCGGAGCGCCTATCGTTGTGTCTCGCTCAAATTCCGAGCAGGCGGAGATTTTTCGAACACTGGCGCGTCATTTGATTGCAACAGGACAAGCATGAACCTAGTTCCACGTTTTCCACCCTTGCTGCATGGTTTGGCGACGGGCCCAACCAACCCATTTACCGTAGCATGTGATCAAGCCAAAGAAGGGGTTGACGCCGGCCTTCTGACCTGGTCTGTCGGCTTCGATCGTATGCGTGCAGCTCTTGTATTGGCGCCTGAAACGGCCCTTGAGGTGGCCATGATTGGTTATGGCGCAACCGCAGTTGCGCTGCAAAACGCTTTGGGCGTTCTGGTCCCACCTGAAACCGCAGTGCATTTGCAATGGGATGGCGGGCTTCGCCTGAATGGTGGCAGCAGTGGGAAATTCTATTTCGCTGCGTCAACCAGCGACCCAAAGGCCGTTCCCGATTGGTTGGTAATCGGCCTTGAGCTACATCTTGAGCTTCCCATGGACTATGACCCTGCCAAAACCCCTGACCTTACGGCGCTTTATGCTGAAGGTTGCGGTGATATTGACCCGATTGAACTTTTGGAGTCTTGGGCACGCCACAGCATTTTGTGGATCAATGAAAGCGAAACTGCTGCTGGGCGTGCCAATGTGCACCGCGAGTTTGCGGGCCTTTTGTGGAAAAAAGGCGAGCAAGTCAGCATCCCTTTTCAGGGCCAAACAATCACAGGCACTTTGATGGGGCTTGATGAAAGTTTCGGGGCCTTAATCAAAACTGAACAGGGCCAAACCCACCTTATTTCGCTGACAACCCTAGTTAAAGAGGTCTAGCCATGTATCTTGCTCGCGCCATTCACTTTGATGAAAGTGACATGAATGTTTTTCATAAGCCCGCCCGTACGGGTGAATGGGCTATTTCAGGTGGTTTTGAATTTTCAAATTGGAGCGATGGCGATCTGGTAGGCAAGGCCCGTCAGGCCTTTGCGAATGGTTGGCTGGGAATTGAAACATTTGGCCGTGTCACCTTTGTTGCCGTGACCAAGGTTGAGCCAACTGAATATCAAGCTTTGCTTGAACATTTGGCCAACCACTTCGTAGAAGTTTATGGCGCCCCCTCAAAAGAGGCCGGCTTGACCGTCGCACAAGAAGAGATACAGCATATGGCCGATCTGTGCGACGACCATGACCCCAACACCGTTTTAACAGTGTTGCGTGAATTGTCTGATGTGGGTGTGAAAGAGCAGTTTCGCTTTATTGAAGCTTCGGCTGCTGATCTTGATCAGTTGGCCATTCACGGCTCGCTTGATGAGTGATGGCCCTTCAAGGCCGTTTTTCACTCCAATCGACAGATTATTTAGGTTGCGCGTTAAAGACAAACAGCTTTTTCCCGTCGATCTGATAGCCTTCGATTAATGCTTTGGCTCGTGGGCTGACCAGCCACGCCTCCAACCGCTTAGCGGCTGCAACATTCATATGGGCGTGTTTTTCAGGATTGACGGGAATATAGGCATATTGGTTGAATAACAGCGGATCACCTTCAAAAACGATTGCAAGATCTTGTTTGTTGCCAAAGTTCAGCCAGCTGGCGCGGTCTGCCAAAATATAAGCATTCATGCCGGCGGCGGTGTTCAAAGCAGCGCCCATCCCTTGGCCGACTGACTTATACCAGTCACCTTCGGGAGTGATATGGGATTTTTTCCAAAGGTTCAGCTCCACCTTATGAGTACCGCTATCGTCGCCACGGCTGACAAAATCGGCTTTGCTTTGCGCGATTTTGTCAAAGGCTTCCACCGTTAGGGCTGATGATTTGGCTTGGGCTGGGTCGACGCTTGGGCCGATGATAATGAAATCATTATACATAATTTCGCGGCGATGGGTACCAAAGCCTTGGTCTATGAACTTATCTTCTGCGGGGCGTGAGTGCACCAAAATTGCGTCTACGTCGCCTTGCTCTCCCAATTTGATTGCTTGGCCAGTGCCCACGATCAAAAGCTGTACATTCAGATCAATATCGGCCTGAATTTCTGGTAAAAGCACTTCCGCCAAGCCCGAGTTGGCGAATGAGGTTGTCACGGCCATTTTAAAATCTTCGGCAATTGATGCCAATGGTGCACAGGTCAAAACGGCGGCTAAAACCGCTTTTTTTATCATGCCAAGATGCCTCCGTTCAAAAATGTTAAAGCTTCGCTCGTTGCCGGGGTGGTAAAGAATGTAGCGCTGGGGCCTTGGTCATGCAAAAGACCGCGATACAAAAATATAACGTCATCGGCCAAGCGGCGGGCTTGGGCGACGTTATGGGTCGACATGATCAGCCTTGTACCATTGGCTTTTTCATCCATCAAAATGGCTTCGATGTCTTTGGTGGCGCTGCCGTCTAAATTGGCGCATGGTTCGTCCAAAAACAGCACTTGGGGCTTGCGGACCAGTGCGCGCGCCAGCGCTAGCTTTTGCTTTTCTCCGCCCGAAATTGCTGTGCCCATTACCCCAAGCAGACCACCCAACCCAATTCTTTCGGCTATCTCTTGCGCGCGAGCATAAGCTGTGGCTTTCGTGGACCCATCAACAAGTAGCGGATAGGCAATGTTGTCCAAAACGGTGCGGCGCAAAAGAATAGGCGTTTGAAAAACAAAAGCCTGAGATTTGCGGGCTGCAAGGGTGGTGCAGGCCCAATATAATCGGCCGGATCTGATATGCTCTAGCCCATGCATAGTTCGTAAAAAAGTGGTTTTGCCGCTACCGTTGGGCCCAAGTACAACAGTAATGCCGCGCCCCGACAGCTTATAGTCCAGCGGACCCAAAATACGTTTACCCTGTTTGACAACCTGCACTTGCGACAGTGTCAGAGGAAGGATCGGGGTTACCATCGGCTGCCCCTCTCGGTGCGTGAGATATGGTGCATCACCAGATTAACGAGTAATGCACTGGCTATCAGTACAAATCCCAATGCTAAAGCCATGGCGAAATTGCCTCGCCCCGTCTCTAGTGAGATGGCAGTGGTTAACACCCGCGTGGCATGTTCGATATTGCCACCCACGATCATAATCGCCCCCACCTCGCCTATGGCGCGGCCAAAGCCTGTCAGGCTGGCAGTCATCAGGCCGCGCTTACTGTCCCATATTAAAGTACGGGTGCGTTGCCAGCGGCTGGTGTTGATTGAAATTAGTAGATCGTGATATTCAGCCCAAAGATCACGTACGACCTGATGAGCAACCGACGCGATGATCGGCGATATAATGATGGTTTGGGCGATCACCATGGCTGAGGTTGTGAACAAAAGCCCCAACACCCCTAAGGGTCCCGAGCGCGACAAGATCACATAAACCATCAACCCGATGACTACAGGCGGTAAGCCCATCAAGGCGTTCATTACCGCAATGACCAAACGGCGAAATCGAAACCGCGATATGGCTAGCCACGCCCCCAATGGCAGGCCAATGGCCACAGATAAAAGCGTGGCTGTGAGCGTCACTTTGAACGAGCGAGCGGTGATTTCGATTAAGGTTGGGTCAAGACTGATAATCAGCCTGCCGGCTTGGGTCAAGCCGGCCCAAATATCATTCATAAATTTGCGCCATGTTGCTGTTTTTAAATGCTTAAGGGTAATGGCCCGTAATCACAAGTCTGAAGTAGAGCATGGAGTTTTGGCGCCCAATGGTGGGAGGGCGCCAAAAGCTTTTAGGCGGCTGACATTTTTACCGCCGCAAATTTAAACTCAGGAATTTTTCCAAATGGATCAACGGCAGAGTTGGTTAGAATATTTGCTGCAGCTTCGACATAGGCAAATGGCACAAAGACCATATCTTTGGCTACGCTGCGATCTGGCCGTGCCAACATCACAATCGAGCCGCGCCGAGTTTCAAGCCGCACCATACCGCCCAGCTCAACCCCCAATTCGCGCAACGTTTCCGGATGGACCGAGCAGTTGGCCTCCGGTTCGATGCTGTCTAGCACTATCGAGCGGCGCGTCATAGAGCCGGTGTGCCAATGCTCAAGCTGACGGCCCGTGGTTACGATCATTGGGTATTCTGCATCTGGCAATTCGTCAGGCGAAATAATCGACGCGGGTGTGAATTTGGCACGTTTGTTTGCGCGTGGGAAGCCATCACTAAATACAATGGGTTGGCCTGGATCTTGTGGGCTTAAGCTTGGGTAAGTGACTGCGTTTTCCACGCTAAGACGATCCCAGGTGATATTGTCGAGTGACTTCATATTCAACTTCATCTCGGCAAAGATATCGGCTGGTGAGTTATAGCTCCAGCCCAGGCCCAAACGATTGGCCAGCTGCGTCGTGATCAACCAATCTTCGCGCGCCTCCCCAGGAGGGGTGACTGCTGCACGTCCCATTTGTACTTGTCGATTGGTATTGGTTACTGTACCGGATTTTTCATAAAAAGCCGCAGCAGGCAAAATGACATCTGCATAATTGGCAGTCTCTGTGATGAAAATATCTTGCACGATCAGATGCTCAAGCTTTTCTAGTGCGTGGCGCGCATGGCTAACATCGGGGTCTGACATAGCGGGATTTTCACCCAAAATATACATGCCCTTGATGCTTCCTTGGTGTACCGCTTCTAAGATTTCTGTCACGGTCAGACCTTTTTGATTTGAAAAGTCTTGCGAACCCCAAACAGTGGTAAAATTTGAACGGATTTGGTCATCTGTGACGGTTTGATAGTCGGGCAAGAACATCGGAATTAGACCTGCATCTGAGGCTCCTTGTACGTTGTTTTGGCCCCGTAAAGGATGCAGACCTGCGCCTGGTTTGCCGACATTCCCTGTCATCAAAGCCAAAGAAATTAAGCAACGTGAGTTATCGGTGCCGTGGATATGTTGGCTAATCCCCATGCCCCAAAAGATCATGCCTGCTTTGGCATTGGCAAATAACCGAGCTACCTCGCGCAAAGTCTGGGCTGGAATACCACAGATTTCTTCCATTTTTTCAGGTGAGAAATTGGCCAGATGTGCCTTCTCAGCTTCCCAGTTTTCGGTATATTTATCGATATAATCTTGGTCATAAAGACCTTCCTCGACGATGACATGCATGATTGCATTCAGCATCGAAACATCTCCGCCTGGACGAAACTGCAACATATGTTCCGCATGGCGCTTCATTGCAGTGCCGCGCGGATCCATGATGATCAGTTTGCCGCCGCGTTTGGTGAATTGTTTGAAGAAGGTTGCAGCAACAGGGTGGTTTTCGGTTGGATTAGCGCCGATCACAATCGCTACGTCAGAATGTTCAATTTGGTTAAAGGTCGCTGTCACGGCTGCCGAGCCCACATTCTCCATCAAGGCTGCGACAGATGAGGCGTGGCAAAGTCTGGTGCAATGGTCGACATTATTATGACCAAATCCTTGGCGGATCAGTTTTTGAAAGGTGTAGGCCTCTTCGTTGGTGCATTTGGCCGAACCAAAGCCAGCGATTGTGGCACCGCCATGTGCTTGCGCTAAGTTGGACATGCCATTGGCCGCAAAATCAAGCGCCTCATCCCATGTGGCTTCGCGGAAATGGGTAAAGGGATTGCCAGGGTCGACATTCAGACCTTTGGGTGCATTTTCTTTGCGGATCAAAGGTTTTGTTAAACGGTGTGGGTGGTGGATATAGTCATATCCAAACCGCCCCTTCACGCAAAGCCGCCCCTCATTTGCAGGCCCATTGATACCTTCGACATAAACGACCTTATTTTCCTTCATGCGCAAGCTGACCTGACATCCAACCCCACAGAATGGGCAGATGGATTGAACTTCTTTGTCAAAGTCCATCCGATCACCTAACTGGGCACTATCAACGACCGAAGCGGGCATCAACGCGCCTGTGGGGCAGGCTTGCACACATTCGCCGCAAGCCACGCAGGTGCTGTCACCCATCGGATCGCCAAAGTCAAAGGTCGGATAGGCGTCGTGCCCGCGCCCTGCCATGCCGATCACATCATTAACCTGCACGTCACGGCAAGCCCGCACGCAAAGGCCACATTGGATACAGGCGTCTAAATTGACCCGCATTGCCACATGGCTATCATCAAGCAAGGGAATGTGTTCTTTCTTTAGGCTTGGAAAACGACTTTTGGCCACGCCATTTGCTTTAGCCATATCCCAAAGATGGCTGGATTTATCATGGGCTTGGTCTTGGTTTGGCTGATCTGCAAGCAAAAGCTCCATCACCATTGCGCGCGACTTTATGGCCCGCTCACTAGTGGTTTTGACAACCATACCATTGGTGGCATTACGACAGCACGAGGCGGCAAGCGTGCGCTCCCCATCAATCTCAACCACGCAGGCGCGGCAGTTGCCGTCAGGATTATAACCCATTTGGTCTTTGTGGCAAAGATGCGGGATTTCGGTACCGTTGCGTTTTGCCACGTCCCAAATAGTTTCGCCTTGCGCTGCGGTGACTTCTGTCCCGTCTAGCATGAATTTGATTTGCTCAGTCATATCAGACCTCATCCGCGAAATGTTTAAGGGTAAGTTTGATCGGGTTTGGAGCTGCTTGCCCCAAGCCACAAATCGATGCGTCCGTCATTACATCGCAAAGATCATTCAAAAGATCAGCATCCCATTTGGGGCTTTGCATCAGTTTAACAGCTTTTTCACAACCCACACGGCAAGGCGTGCATTGGCCACAGCTTTCGCTTTCGAAAAAGCGCAACATATTTAGAGCTGCATCACGTGCGCGGTCTTTATGTCCCAAGACCACAACCGCGGCTGAGCCGATAAATGTGCCGTGGGGTTGAAGTGTGTCAAAATCAAGCGGCACATCATGCATTGAGGCAGGTAAGAGACCAGACGAAGGGCCTCCCGGCTGATAGGCTTTAAACTCATGGCCTTGGGCCATGCCACCCGCCGCTGCAATCACGTCTGTGATGGTTGAGCCCGCAGCCAAAAGATACATGCCAGGATTTTTCACGCGCCCCGAAACCGAATAGCTGCGTAAACCTTTGCGACCATTTTTTTCAACGCTGTTAAGGATTTGTGGCCCCTCGCGGCAAATGCGGGTGATCCAATGCAACGTTTCCACATTGTGCACCAAGGTTGGCATGTTGAATATGCCACTTTGCGCCACATAGGGCGGACGTTGGCGCGGGATGCCGCGCTTACCTTCAATCGATTCGATCATCGCACTCTCTTCGCCGCAAATATACGCTCCAGCTCCACGGCGCAGATCAATAAAGCCCGCTTTAACGAAACCTGCTTCCTCTAGTGAGGCAATTTCGCGACGCAAAACCTCAAGAACAGCGGGATATTCATCGCGCATATAGATAAAGCATTTCTCCGCCTCGACAGCCCAGGCAGCGATCAACATGCCCTCAAGCATCAGATGTGGGGTGCGCTCAAGGTAATAGCGATCTTTAAAGGTGCCGGGTTCGCCCTCATCTCCGTTGACGGCTACAAAGCGTGGGCCCGCATTTGCGCGCACAAAGCCCCATTTGCGTCCCGAGGGAAAGCCCGCGCCACCGAGGCCGCGAAGGCCTGACGTCAAAAGTGTTTCTTGCACGGTTTCCCAATTGCCTGAACTGCGAAGCTTTTCTAATTCGGAATAACCACCCGCGGCGCGGTACTCTTCCAATGTTTCATATTGTGGCATATGGGCGTGTGTATCACCGGCCGCGATGGCCGCTGTCACTTTTTCAACCGTTGCGTGGTCGATATGATTATGGCCAATTTCCAAAGTTGGTGCCGTATCGCATCGCCCCATACAAGGGGCGCGCAGCACGCGTACTTGGCTTGGGTTGGCACCACTTTCAAGGGCGGCTATCAGTTGTTCGGATCCAGCCAATTCGCAGGACAAACTTTCACAAACCCGAATGGTCAAAGCGGGCGGCGTGGCCTCATCTTCGCGGATAGGATCAAAATGTGCGTAAAATGTAGCCACTTCCCACACTTCGGCCATGGAAAGACGCATCTCTTCTGCCAAAGCGCGCAAGTGCGGCGCTGAAAGATGGCCAAACTTATCTTGAATAAGATGCAAAAACTCGATCAACAAATCGCGTGAGCGCAGGCGGTCACCCAAAAGCCCTTGCACATCGGCCCAAGCCTTATCGTCAAGTTGGCGGCCTTTGGAGGTTAAACGGCCTTTGCCTTTGCCAGATTTCCAAACACCTTTGTTATCATCAAGCGCCATGTTTCATCAGTTCCAATTGGGATGCCGCGTCACCGCTGGCACAGGTTTAAATTCTGGGGCCATCCTTCGGGGTATTTTGCTCTAAAATCAAGATCAAATTTACGTTAGATAATAGCTTTAGACTATCAATTATAGTTTGACATCTGCGTTAAAGTTCTCGTGAAAGCTCTGCAAGGCCCCCATAGACAAGCGGGGTTTTGCTGCTAAAGTCGGCGCATGAATTGGTCAACAGAATTAGATACATTGGGGCTTTTATGCCCCTTGCCCGTGCTCAAAGCGCGCAAACATTTGTCAATGATGCAATCGGGCGAACGGATGCGGCTTTTGGCTAATGATCCGATGGCACAAATTGACGTACCACATTTCTGCACGACCGCAGGTCATCGCCTTATCAGCCAAGAAAAAAATGGTGATCAACTGGTCTTTTTGATAGAGCGCGCCTAGGTCACGCCAAAGCTACTATAGGGTAAAAAACGGATCAAATCACCGGGTGATATGTCAACTGCCTCATCTGGCAGCTCAACCAACCCATTGGCCCATGACAGACCACTGATACGTCCCGACCCTTCTGAGCCAAAGATCTCCACTTTCCCTTTTTCAGTCATTTTGGCACGCAGATATTCTCGACGTCCGGCTTTTTTGCGTTTAAAAAAGGCCGCGGGCAGCCAAAACCCCTGGGGTTCGGGCCACTCGCCTCCTGCCAAACGCGAAAGTGCAGGATAGCCGAAAATCAATGCACAAACTAATGCCGCAACAGGATTACCAGGCAGGCCAATCACTGGCACCCCTTGCCAAAGCGCCAGCGCTAAGGGGCGCCCGGGTTTCATTGCAATACGCCAGCTTGTGAGATGCCCATGCTCTGATAAAAGCCGAGAAACATGATCTTCGTCCCCCGCCGAGGCGCCGCCTGAGGTCAAGATCACATCAACCAACTTTGCGGCCCTATCAAGGGCTCGAGCTATTTGGCGCGGACGGTCTGGCTGATGGCCCAGATCAACTGCCTCATATCCCCAGCCTTTCGCAAGTCCAAGGAGCATCGGTCGATTGGCGTCGTAAATCTCATGCGGCAAAGCTGGTAGATAGGCTGAGGGGATAATTTCGTCACCGGTAGACAAAACCCCAACTCGCAAGGGCCGATATGCCATGACCGATGCAATCCCAAGCGAGGCCAAAAGCGCCAAGTCAGGTGCGCGTATCTTATGACCTGCCGCCAGAGCGGGCGTGCCAGCCACGACATCTTCGCCCGCTTTGCGGGTGTTCGCGCCCGCTTTGATTGGCCCATCAAACGTGATCGAGGCCACATCAATCGCGCAATCTTCTTCTAGCACCACCGTATCGATGCTATCGGGCATAACGGCCCCCGTTAGAATGCGCAAAGCATGGCTCTTTGGCACGCGTCCTTCAAAGGGCTGACCTGCCGCCGCGCGCCCTGCCACCAACGGCAGCCGTACCACCCCTCGCATTGTTGTTTTCTCATGGGCAAAACCATAACCATCAACCGCAGAATTGGGCAGCGGCGGGTTTGAGCGGTGGGCAATCGCATCTTGCGCTAAGATCCGCTCCATCGCCTTGGCAAGGGGCAGGTTTTGCACGGTCGTCACGGGGGACAACACCTCTTTAAGTCGAGCAAGAGCCTGATCGACTGGGGCCCAAGTTACGCCTTGGGGCATCGCAAATGTATCATTGCGCATGCGTGGCGGTAGTTGCATTGGAGGCAAGGCTGCGCGCAGCGCCTCTGAGTGGTTTGAGCCCAAAATCTGTGACCCACCTAAAAGCGCGGCAATCTTACCGCTTTGGGCCAATTCAAAAAAGGCGAGCGCCAAAAGGGAGGCACTGGCTGAGGCTGGGTTTTGACCAAGCTCTTTTGCGGCCTTTACCTCCTGTGCAATAGGCTTTTGGGTGACTTGCGCAAGGCTAAGTGGCTTTTGTGAAGATTGCTGTGACAAAAGGCCTAGCGCATGCGGTGCGACAAAGCCCATGTTGCTAAAGGCTCCAAGGCTCAGTGGGTTTTGGGGCGCGTCACTTAGGCCAAGCAAAATCTTTTGGCCTGCATCAAGGGCTTTTTGCACCATGCCGGCCAAAGCGGCCTTGGCTATTGGATCGCGTTCATAGCTCTGAATTTGTTCACCTTC
>DPZQ01000205.1 GCA_003536295.1 Rhodobacter sp.
CCGACGCGCCCATCATCACTGCCACCACCAAGGGCCGCGGATCGATCCCAACACTTTGTGCAAGACCAATGACCACGGGGGTCATCATCACGGCGATGGCATTGTTGGAGACCAGTTCGGTGAAGAATGAGGTCATGGCGTAAACTATCAAAATCACCAAAAACGGTGGCATTTCGGCCAGTTTTGGGGCGATGAGAGTGGCAAAATGTGACACCGCGCCCGAATGTTCTAACCCCAAACCCACAGCCAACATCCCAAAAATCATCGCAAGCAACCGCCCGTCAATAAAGCCAAAGGCTTCGTCGGCATCAATGCAACCCGTGATCAAAATCAATACCACCCCCAACAGCGCCAAAATAGAGATCGGGGCGACATTAAGGGCCGACAGCCCAACGATGGCTACCAAACAGGCAATGACTATTGGCGCGTGCCCACGCCGATAGGCGCGCTGCGATGGGGCCGAGATGTCGCCCATCTCCATATCTGCAGCCAGCCGTTGAATGTCTTGCGCGGCACCCTCAAGCAGCAATGTATCGCCCACTTGTACCACCAAATCATCTAATTGGCGGCCGATATTTTGACTACGCCGGTGCACCGCCAAAGGATAGACCCCATATCGCCTGCGCAATCGCATCGCCCCAAGCGAGCGCCCGACCATGCGACAGCCCGGTGTGATCAACGCTTCGACCGTTTCGGTTTGCACCGAGGCCAGCTGCTCAAACAAATGCAAATCTTTATTGGTTTGCAGGGACAAAACCTCGGCCATCGGGGTGCGCACGACCACGCGGTCGCCCACCTGCAACACCACATCTTGCAAAGCGCGCCTCAAACTGGCGTCACCGCGCAAAACGTCAATTACCCGCAACGAATCGCGTTTAAAAATATCAATATCCAGCACCGGTTGGCCGATCAGACCAGACTCCTCGGAGAGGGCTACTTCCGTGAAAAACTTCATGGATGAACGGTTCGACAGCATCATCCCCATTGAGGTGCGCTCAGGCAAAAACCGCCGCGCAAACAGCGCCAGATAGATTGTACCCACTCCTGCCATCACCATACCAACGGGGGCCATTTCGAAAATACCAAAGGGAGCCATGCCTTTGCTTTGCCCGATCCCATCAACCAAAATATTGGTTGATGTACCTATCAATGTCATCGTGCCGCCGAAAATCGTTAGATAACTGAGCGGGATCAACATTTTTGAAGGGGGCAGATCAAGTTTTCTGCAAAGTTGGATGAACACAGGGATCATCACCACCACGATGGGCGTATTATTCATAAAGGCCGACATGGCCAAAATGACCAAAGATAGGCAAATCAGCGTCATCAGGGGCCTCGCCACCAAATGGCGCAGAGCCAGTTGAGTGACCCAGTCCAAAGCCCCCGTACGCACTAGCCCGCCCACAATAATAAACATCGCAGCAATCGTCCAAGGCGCTGGGTTGGCCAGCACACTCAGTACTTGATCCTGGGGCAAAATTCCCAAAAGCACCATCGCCGCTGCACCGCACATGGCAGTGACTTCAACGGGGAATATCTCGCGCAAGAATAAGAAAAACATTCCTGCAACGATTAAAACCGCCAAGATCTCTTGCGTGCCTTGGTCAAAGGTAAAACCTAACATGTAACTTAATCCCCTAAGGCCGCCTTTAAAACCCGATCAGGGCGAAAGGGCAATCGGCGTAGTCTTAATCCAGTTGCATCAAAAAGCGCATTTGCGATTGCCGCGATGGCGGGCCCGGGTGTGGCTTCACCCGCCCCCACGGATGGCGCATCGCTTGGCTCTAATAGCACCAGTTTCATTTCAGGGATATTGTCAAATCGAATGACGGGATAAGAATCCCAATCTTGGCTTAAAAGCCCCTGCGCAGACCAGCTGACTTCTTCGTAAAGTGCCCAGCTGGCCCCTTGCAAAAAGCCGCCCTCTAATTGGGCTGCCAGACCGTCGCGGTCAATGATGCGGCCTGCATCCGCCACGATGATCACGTCTTTTAGCAAAATCTGCCCATCTTCGCGGAGATCTATATCCACCGAAATCGCGGTGCGGGTCATTTTGTTTTTATATTGCCCAAAGGCCATGCCGCGTCCAGGCATTTGCCCCGATGGGGTTGGTCTTGTTGAAAGTTCGGTTTTTAGTGCGTCAAGGACGGCAAGCGATCTTAAATCGTGCAGCTGGGCGCGGCGAAACGCAAGCGGATCTACACCTTGATCGCGGGCCACCTCATCCATCAGGCTTTCAATGGCAAACATATTCGCGCCTCCGCCCAAACAGCGCACAGCAGAGGTGCGCAACGGCAAATCCTGCACCAGATTTTTAACAATGATCTTTTGCCCAATCTGATAGATCGGGTCGATATTGCGGTGCATGCCCCCTTGCGGGTTCATGTTCAGCAAAGGCACATAGGGTGCCAGCGGATCTGCTCGCAAACGGTTGGCCAAAAGCCGCGCGGGACCACCTTGCGCCCCGTCGGGCCTTGGGCGACCGCGGTGCGTGTCGGAATAGACTTGGGCGTGAAAATCACTGATCTTTTGATCAGGGTCAAGCGCCATGCCAAGTTCAACCACCATGGCCGAGCCAAAGGGTTCCCACTGCTGTTCGTCTTGGCGGGTCCATTTGAGCAAAATCGGCACGTTTGGACAATGTTTCGCAATCAGGGCTGCATCCATCGCCGCATCATCAGCCCCATTATGCCCGTAACAACCTGAGCTTGGAACATGGGTGATTTGGACCTGTTCCAACGCCAGCCCAAGACTTTGCGCGATCGAGGCGCGCAGCGGATAGATCCCCTGTGAATGGCTACAAAGCTTAAGCCCCATTTGCGACCAATGCGCGAAGGCCGCTGAAGGGGCCAAAGACCCGTGCGCCAAATAGGGTTTTTCAAAACGTGCCCGGTAGGGAAGGTCTTTCAGCGCGACCAGCGGCGCTTTTGGATCAGGTATTCCGTCAATCACGCGAATTTTTTTCGCATTATTTTCGGTGAGACTTTCAAAAATATCTTTTATTTCAAGTGTTTTATCGCTGACCCATGTGCAAGCGCGTGCCACCCGTTTGGCAGCGGTTTCCACAGCCCATTCATCAGGGCTAACAACCGCCAAAAACGATCCATCACGAACGACCTGTACTTTTTCTTCGACCATTTTGGCTAAGATCTGTAGTTCGATAGCGCCCAGGCGCGCATGCGAGTGGGGTGGGCGCACAAGGCGGGCGTGCTGCATATTGGGCACATCAATGTCTGGCAAATAGCAAAAACGGCCGCGCACCATCTGATCGAGATCGCGCATAAAGGGTGATGCTGCGCCGTAATCACGCGGCAAAAACGCCGCCGCCGCGTCAATCGGAAGCTGCGGATCCAGTTTAGTGATCAGGTCTAAAATATCAATCTTTTGCGTGCCATCGGGGCTGCAAAATTGCCCATTTTGCAACGCCCAAAGCGCGCCATTTTGGGGAAGGAGCGCACGGGCCGCTTGGCGCAAGGTGGCCGCCGCTTGGCGGACCACCGCGCCAGTGTCCTCAATGGACTTACTGCCCGAGGTAATCCCCTCATCGGGTGCGCGGTCGGTTTGCACAGGGGCCACACTCATCAAAGCGGTGTTGAGCGTCAACTCTTCTTGCACAATCAACATCAAAGCCGTGGAAATTCTTTGGCCAATATCAACCTTACCGCTGATGATAGTAATTTGACCGTCGCTGACCCAAAGCCAAGCGCCAACCTTGTGTGTAGCCAGACGGGTCATGACTGCGCCACAACCTGTTGTACGGCCCGCAAGACCCGCGGATGGGACCCGCACCGGCAAAGATGCCCCTTTAACCCATCTTTGATCTTGGCTTGATCGGCTTGCGGATCTTGGCTTAACAGTCCCGTCACAGCCACCACCAACCCCGAGGTGCAATAGCCGCATTGCGCCGCCGTTTGGTCTAGAAAGGCCGCTTGCACTTTTTGCCCAAGGGGCAAGGCCTCAACCCCTTCGATCGTGACGATTTCTTGCCCTAAAAAATCAGCGGCGAGGGCGGCGCAGCTTAGCTGCACCTTGCCCCCAACCAATACCGCGCATGCCCCGCATTGCTCGAGTCCGCAGCCTAATTTGGTGCCTTTAAGCTTAAGGTGATTGCGCAATATATAAAGCAAAGGCGTATCATCCGCGCAATCGATCTGATGGGTTTGGCCATTGACGCGCAGCGCCATCCTCATGGGTCAAGCCTTTCCCAGGTGATATCAACTGGGACATCCGCCGCGCGAAACAGATTTAGGACGGGGCATCGATATTCCACATTTCGGATTAATTTTTCAAACCGTTCGGAGTTTTCCAAACTATGCACCCGAATGCGCAGCTTTATCCAGTTAAAATAGGGCCGCACCCCAACCACGCCGCGCGATCCGCGTTGGTCAACTTCGCCGTCAGCGTCCATATCAACCGCGCTATAGGCAAAGCCCATCGCTTCAGCACAGCGGTTGATAATCACCCCTTCACACCCAATCAGCGCACTAAGTGCCATTTCCAGTGGGGTTGGGCCCGTGTTGGTTTCTTTTTCGTCGGAAACTACAATGTGATCACGCACCATCATCACAGTGCGCGGCGTGGCCATGTTTTTCCCTGAGACGCGGCGAATACCCAAGGTCTTGATCTTTGGATCCACCGAAGGAGGCAAAAGATCGTCGCTCATGCTCACAACTCCATGGACAAAATATCAAGCCCATCATTACGGTCGAGCAGATAGATCAGCCCCCTATCATCGACATCGACATCATTGGATTGCGCCGCCATCCCCAAAACATTCAACGGTGGGATATAATGGGCGACTTCAACTGGCATATGGGGGTCAGCCAGATCCAAGACCCGCAAGCCACCGGCAAACCATGTGGCATAGACCAAAGTCGTGTCCAGTTTTTCACGAAACTGATGCCCGCCAAAGCGCACGCCAGGTTCACCCACCCAAGGGCTTGCGCGTTCGGTTAGGTCCCATGCAGAAATCGCTTTGATGTCCGACAAATCGGTCACATCTAACACCCACATAAACCCATGCAAACGACCTGGTTTATGGTCATGCTCTTCATCAATCGCCATAGCGTAGCGCCGCCCGTTGATAGTTTTTTCAAATGGCATAACGGTGTGAGTCGGCTCCGGAATGGCCGCAGGCCAGGCATATTCTCCCAAGACCTTAGGGGCCACACCGCTGGCAATATCGCTTGCATCCAACACTTTAAACCCCGCCTGCCAGACGGCCGCCCAAAGTTCTGATCCCACGCGCATTGCGTGGTGCAAACGGTGACTATAACCCGGCCATGTTGGCACTTCGCCCGCGGCCAAATGTTGGCCCTTCATGTGCCAGCGGTTCACCTCGCGGGGGTTTTCGGGGTCAGACAGGTCATAGACCATCAAAATATTGCCGATATAGCCCGGCATCTCGGTTGAGATATAGGCAAAATCTTTATCCATATCGAAACGATGCACCCCAAAACCATCTGTCTTGATATAGGATAGCAAACGCGGCTTTTCCTTGTTTGAAATATCCCAAACTCGAAAACCACCGCCATCATAGCCGCGCTCTTGAGCTTCTTGCAAAATGGAAATGTCGCTTTCTTTGACTGATAGTTCTTTTGCGATGGCGCTATCGCTTAGTCCTTTGGCGCGCAAGGCGGGGATTTTATCACCCTTACGTAAAAAATGCCGGCCTGCCATTTCAACGTTTGTGATCATAATCTCGCCTTGCACCCGAACCTTGTGGGTGTGGGAATAGGCATCAGGCGGGGCTATGTGGCAAATTTTCTTAGGGTCTTTGGGGTTGGAAATATCGATGATAGATGTTCCATGAGGCGCATCCATATGGCCGATATATGCATAATCCCCTTGTGTGACCACTTGGCCTCCGCCCGCAATATCAAGATGTCCAATACGTTTGATATTGCGTTCAAGCTGATATTCTACTTCGCGCTTCATTATGTCACCTTCGCTTTGCGTTTACGGCGATATTCAAGAAAGGGCGGCAAGGCCAAAGAAAGGACCAAGCAAAGCCACAGAATATTTCCGATGGTGGATGAAAACAAAATTGACACGTCCCCTTCTGATTTTTTAAGCGACCAAAGAAAGTATTTCTCAAGTAAGGGGCCCAAGATGACCCCAATCAAAATGGCCGCCACATGATAGCCCGTGCGCCGCGCAATATACCCTAAGACCCCAAAGCCCAAAGCCAAATACATGTCGAAAATATATTCCCGTGGCACAAAGGCCCCCACAAGAGTGAAGGAAATAATCATCGGTGCCAGATAGATGGTGGGAATAGTGGTCACGCGGCTCATATAGCGGCTTAGGGGCAAAATAGTGAAGAACATAAAGATGTAAGACACGGCCATCGCCATAAACATGCCGTAACCAATTTTAGGCTGATTTTCGAACAAAGAAGGGCCAAAGCTAACCCCATGATACTGCATAACAACAAGCATAATCGCTGCCGTCGCCCCGCCCGGAATACCCAAGACCAGCAAAGGCACCAAAGTACCTGATGTCACGCCATTATTGGCGCTTTCAGGAGCGATCAGCCCTTCGGGGTGCCCTGTACCATAAAGCTCGGGCGTTTTTGAGAAAGAGCGCGACTGTTGATAGGCCACGAAACTAGCTATCGAGGCACCAGCGCCAGGAATAACACCAATGACAAGACCGATAATGCTGGTCCAAACAATATGCCACCACCGTTGTAAGGCGATATGCGCTCCTTCAAAGGTTGCGGCCCAGCTGGGTTTGGCCATCGTCGCTTGGGCAGCTTTGGTGATGATCATCTTTTTCTCAATGATGACAAAGGCCTCGGATACGGCGAAAAGTCCGACCAAAGCCGGGATCAGCGGCACGCCGTCATAAAGCTCAAGCAGACCGAAAGTGCCCCTTGGGGTCGCATAAATTACATCGGTGCCAATGCAACCTAAGATCAGCCCCAAAAAGCCCGCAATAAGACCTTTAAGCATATCTTCCGCCGCAATCGACGCGATTAATGAAATGCCAAACAGCATCACAACGATCATTTCCACCGAATGCATATAAAAACCAACTCGTGCCAAAATCGGCATAGCGGCCAAGGCGATAATGGTAGTCAAAAGCCCCCCCAAAGAGGAAGCGACAAAGGTCATGGCCAAAGCCTGCTGGCCGCGGCCCTGCTGCGTCATGGGATAACCGTCAAGCGGCGTCGCAGCAGCACCCGCAGTGCCCGGAATATTCACCAAAATCGCAGGGATGCCCGCGCCCATGCGGGCCGAACAGTAAAGGGAAACCATAAAGACCAAACCCATTTCAAGATCCATAGAAAGGGTCAGGGGCATCAGAATGATAATTGTATTTGCGGCACTGAACCCTGGCACGCCGCCAACGATAAGGCCTAAAAAAATAGTGGGGATAATTACCCACCAATAAGAGAGCGTATCTAAAAATACCTCCCCAAGAATGAGCGCTGTATCCCCCATGTTAAAGCAGCTCCTTCATTGTTGTTTCAAACCAGCCCATAGGAAAATGCGTGTCAAAGGCCCAAATAAAGACCACCCAACCGCCAAGTGCCATCAAAGCTGAAATAACCAAAATAAAACGGGGTCTTTTGCCTTTTCCCAACACCAACATGCTGGCGGCC
>DPZQ01000231.1 GCA_003536295.1 Rhodobacter sp.
TTTTCATCAACCAAAAGATCGGTGGCGCAGGCCACTGCATGGGCGGTGCCTTTGCGTTCGGTCTGTTCGACCAACAAAATATCAGGGTCAAAGGCAAGTGCCGCTTTCCCCACTTGCGCGGCCCCGTGGCCAGTGACTACAACGATCTTTCCAGGCTCGATACTGCGTCCTGCCCAAAGCGCATGGTACAACAAAGGCGCAGCCCCAACCTTATGCAACACTTTGGGAACGTCAGAGTTCATCCGCGTTCCTTGGCCCGCGGCAAGCACAATGAGAGAAAGATCGGCAGTGTAAGACATAGTTTTACTTTCCTTTAGGCTGAACTCATTTTAACTCCGTATACTCTAGCCACAAGGTGCAAGTCATCACAGGTTCTTACTAATTACTACAAAAGGGGCTAATATGACACTTGGAACAGTTGTTTTTGATCTAGATGGCACTTTGGCGGATACCAGTGCCGATCTAATTGCATCCGCCAATCATTGTTTCATAGCGCGGGGCCATGGAGCTTTGTTGGACCCTGTGGCAGATGGGTCATTAGGTTTCTTGGGTGGGCGAGCGATGTTGCGCAGTGGATTTGCGCGGGTGTTGCCTGCGCCCGAGGTGACCGAAGCGCTGATAGATGCCTATTATCCCGTGTTGCTCGAGGCCTATGATCAGGCCATTCACGTGCACACATTTCTTTATCCCAATGTGATCATCAACGTCGAGCGGTTGCGCGCTACAGGTTACAGTACCGCCATTTGCACCAATAAGCCCGAAGGTTTGGCACGCAAACTGGTGCAGTCTTTGGGGGTGAGCGCGCTTTTTGATGCTTTGATAGGGGCTGACACTTTGCCCACGCGCAAGCCAGATCCCGCCCCCTATCATGCGGCGGTTTTGCAAGCGGGAGGGGTGATTGCTCAGTCGTTTTTGGTGGGCGACACGAAAACCGACCATGACACGGCACGCGCTTGTTGTGTGGCCAGCGTTTTGGTAGGTTTTGGTCCTGAAGGGCAGGGCCTTGCCCGCTTGCAGCCTGACGCGCTTTTGATGCATTATGATGATTTGCCCGAGCTTGCCGCGCGACTTTTGGGAAGTGGCGCACTATAATCTTATGAGAGTGGAGAAAAATGGACATTTTTAAAGGCAGTTTCACCCAACAAGAGCCGCTTCCCGAACAGGCGATTGCGGCTGCTATGCAGGTCTTGGGCCATGGACGTTTGCACCGCTATAATGTGGTCGCAGGCGAAACCGCCGAGGCGGCTTTGCTTGAGCAAGAGTTCGCCCAACTGACAGGGGCGAAATATTGTTTGGCGTTGGCCTCAGGGGGGGCGGCGATGCGGATTGCTTTGCGCGCCATTGGCGTTGGGGCGGGAGATCTGGTTCTCTCAAACGGTTTTACTCTTGCACCCGTGCCAGGTGCGATTGCAGCCGTGGGGGCCAGGGCCGTCTTTGTCGAAGTGACGCCCGATCTGACCATCGATCTGGTGGATTTGGCGCAAAAAATACATGCATCGAGCGCTAAAACCCTGCTTTTGTCGCATATGCGCGGCCACATGTGCGATATGGACCAACTGATGGCGCTTTGTGGGGCCCATGGGGTGCGGGTGATTGAAGATTGCGCGCACACGATGGGTGCGCATTGGGGGGGGGCACCCTCGGGTAGGCATGGCCTTATGGGGTGCTATTCTACCCAGACCTATAAGCACATTAATTCGGGTGAAGGGGGGCTTTTGATCTCGGATGATGATCAGGCGATGGCGCGCGCGATACTTCTGTCGGGCAGCTATATGCTTTATGAGCGCCATCTGGCCGCCCCTGAGCCTGAAGTATTTGAGGGGCTGAAACTTGACACGCCCAACATGTCTTCGCGCATGGATAATTTGCGTGCCTCTATCTTGCGCCCGCAATTACCGCTTTTGGCAGAGCGTGTTGCGCGTTGGCGCAGCCTTTACGACACGATGGCTGTAGGCCTAAAAAACACCCGAGGCCTGCGCCTGACCCAGCGCGGCGCGAGTGAAGCCTTTGTGGGCTCGTCCTTCCAGTTTTTGATGCCAGAGTGGGGCGCTTTGCACGCGCAAACCTTGGTTGCTCGGGCGGCCAAACGCGGAGTAGATCTGAAATGGTTTGGGGCCGATAGCCCCATGGGCTTTACCTCACGCTATGATCACTGGCGCTTTGCCGCTGGCAAGGCTTTGCCCAAAACCGACCCGATTTTAAAAAGTCTTTTTGACATGCGTTTACCACTGACCTTTACGCTTGCCGACTGCGTGTTGATTGCCAAAATTCTGCACGCTGAAATACAATCGATTAACCAGGCGGGGCCTGATGCAGACGGTACATTGCTTAGTGTAGATTAGAAATTAAGTTATTATCAGGCGACTTTTTATCAATATATTTAACTATAAGGCGAGATGAATAAGCGTAAGGGCCCTCAAATACACCCAGCAAGCATTTTTTGCCCTTAGGTTGGTTGACCGCGCAAGGGGGGGGGGGTAAACAGTCGTCGAAACGGCCGCGGTTGCGTGCCCCTGACCCATCGCCGAAGGAGCCCCTCTGTGGAACAACTTCTAGCTCAATATCTTCCGATCCTGATTTTTTTGGCCATAGCCATTGGACTTGGGCTGGTTTTGCTCTTGGCGGCGGTGGTTTTAGCTGTGCGCAATCCTGACCCTGAAAAGGTTTCCGCCTATGAATGCGGCTTTAACGCCTTTGATGATGCGCGTATGAAATTCGACGTGCGCTTCTATCTTGTCTCGATTTTGTTCATCATCTTTGACCTTGAGGTCGCGTTTTTATTCCCTTGGGCAGTCGCCTTTGGTGAGATTTCGATGGTGGGCTTTTGGTCCATGATGGTCTTTTTGGGCGTGTTGACGGTGGGCTTTGCCTATGAGTGGAAGAAAGGGGCTTTGGAATGGGCGTGATGCTAGGGGCCAATGCGGCTGGTCACGATTCTGAGGTTTCGACCCGCGCTTTAAACGCTGAGTTGCAGGATAAGGGGTTTTTGCTGACATCGACGGAAGATATTATCAATTGGGCGCGCACGGGCAGTTTGCACTGGATGACCTTTGGTCTGGCCTGCTGTGCGGTCGAAATGATGCACACCTCGATGCCACGCTATGATCTTGAGCGTTTTGGTACCGCGCCACGCGCCAGTCCGCGCCAGTCGGATCTGATGATCGTGGCGGGCACTTTGACCAATAAGATGGCGCCCGCTTTGCGCAAAGTCTATGATCAGATGCCCGAGCCGCGCTATGTGATTTCTATGGGGTCTTGCGCAAATGGCGGCGGTTATTACCACTATAGCTATTCCGTCGTGCGCGGCTGTGATCGTATTGTACCTGTTGATGTCTATGTGCCGGGCTGTCCACCCACTGCCGAAGCGCTACTTTACGGCATTTTACAATTGCAACGCAAAATTCGCCGTACCGGCACGATCACCCGCTAGGAGGGCAAAAATGTCAGAGGCTTTACAAGAGCTTGCAGCCCACATCAGCCTAAAGCGGTCCGATGCTGTTGTGTCCTCAGAGGTGGTGAATGGCGAATTAACCTTAACGGTTGCGCCCAATCATATCGTGGCGCTGGTTGAGTTCTTAAAAATCGACACGGCCTGTCATTTTTCAACTTTGGTTGATATTACGGCCGTTGATTACCCAGAACGGGTGGCGCGATTTGACGTGGTTTACCACTTCCTGTCCATGTATCAAAACCATCGTATCCGCTTGAAATTGGCCATGCGCGAAGATCAGATTTTGGCCTCGATAAATGGGGTCTATCCGGCCGCCAATTGGTTTGAGCGTGAGATTTTCGATATGTTCGGGATCTTATTTTCGGGCCACCCTGACCTGCGCCGTATTCTGACCGATTACGGGTTTCGCGGCCATCCTCTGCGGCGCGATTTCCCGACCTCGGGCTATACCGAGGTCCGCTATGATGAGGCGCAAAAGCGCGTGGTGTATGAGCCAATTTCTTTGGTGCAAGAATATCGTCAGTTTGATTTCATGTCCCCTTGGGAGGGGGCAGATTATATTCTGCCAGGAGATGATAAAGCAAAGGTCCAATCATGATGGATGGCAAGTTTGATGACGCTCTAACGGGCGAGCAAAAGATTCGCAATTTTAACATTAACTTTGGCCCGCAGCACCCTGCCGCCCACGGTGTTTTGCGCCTTGTGCTAGAGCTGGATGGCGAAATTGTCGAACGTTGTGACCCCCATATTGGCCTTTTGCATCGCGGCACTGAAAAGCTGATGGAAAGCCGCACCTATTTGCAAAATCTGCCCTATTTTGATCGGTTGGATTATGTGGCCCCCATGAACCAAGAACATGCTTGGTGCTTGGCTATTGAAAAGCTGACGGGCACAGCGGTGCCGCGGCGTGCCAGCCTTATTCGGGTGCTTTACTGCGAAATTGGCCGCGTTTTGAACCATTTGCTGAATGTCACCACCCAAGCAATGGATGTTGGTGCTTTGACGCCGCCGCTTTGGGGCTTTGAAGAGCGTGAAAAACTAATGGTCTTTTATGAGCGCGCCTCGGGGGCGCGTTTGCATGCTGCCTATTTCCGCCCAGGCGGTGTGCATGCCGATCTGACCGACAAATTGATCGAAGATATTGATCAATGGGCCATCGAATTTCCGCGCGTTTTGGATGATATCGAAGGCCTTTTAACCGAAAACCGTATTTTCAAACAACGCAATGTTGATATTGGCGTGATCACCGAAGAAGATGTACAAACTTGGGGTTTCTCGGGGGTTATGGTGCGTGGCTCCGGTATGGCGTGGGACTTGCGTCGCGCACAACCATATGAATGTTATGACGAATTTGAATTTGATATCCCCGTGGGGGTCAATGGTGACTGTTATGATCGCTATTTGTGCCGCATGGAGGAAATGCGTCAATCGACCCATATAATCCGCCAAGCTTTGGCTAAATTGCGGGTTGAAAAGGGTGATGTTTTGGCGCGTGGCAAGATCACTCCACCCAAACGCGCCGAGATGAAAACCTCGATGGAAGCATTGATCCACCATTTCAAACTTTACACCGAAGGTTTCCACGTGCCCGAAGGCGAAGTTTACGCCGCGGTTGAGGCTCCGAAAGGTGAATTTGGCGTTTATCTAGTGGCAGATGGCACCAATAAGCCCTATCGCGTGAAACTGCGCGCTCCGGGCTTTTTGCATCTGCAATCCATTGACTTTATGTGCAAAGGCCATCAGCTGGCTGATGTTTCTGCAATTATCGGCACGATGGACGTCGTGTTTGGGGAGATTGACCGCTAATGCTTCGCCGCCTTCACCCCATTCAACCCGACAGCTTTGCCTTTACGCCTGAAAATCTTGCTTGGGCGCAGGGCCAAATTTCGAAATATCCCGAAGGGCGTCAGGCTTCGGCGATCATTCCACTTTTGTGGCGCGCTCAAGAGCAACATGGCTGGCTGACCCGCCCTGCGATTGAACATGTGGCCTCAATGCTTGGGATGGCCTATATTCGTGCTTTGGAAGTGGCCACATTTTACTTTATGTTCCAACTGGCCCCCGTGGGCTCGGTGGCACATATCCAAATTTGCGGCACCACTTCTTGCATGATTTGTGGGGCCGAGGCGCTGATCGAGACCTGCCAAGAGCTGATCGCCCCAAAGGCGCATATGCTGTCGGTGGATGGTAAGTTTTCGTGGGAAGAGGTCGAATGTCTGGGGGCGTGCACGAATGCGCCCATGGCCCAAATTGGCAAAGATTATTATGAAGATCTGACCCCCACCATTTTGCGTGAGTTGATAGCGAAATTCTCGTCCGGCGACGTGCCGCGCCCGGGTCCGCAAAACGGACGTTTTGCATCCGAGCCAAAATCAGGTCTGACCAGTCTTGAAGATTTTGCAACAGGCGGCGGGCAGTTCAATGGCTCGGTTTCTTTGGCTTTGGCAATTGGCGATACGGTCAAGCGGATCGATGGCAGCGAAGTGCCGCTGTTGACCCCTTGGTTGGGTAAAGCGAGCCCGAAAGCTGCACCAAAAACTGCGGCCCAAAAGCCCGACGCCGAATGAAGCGGAACAGAAAGAACATTATGACCAACTCGAATGCATACGCACTGGCCAAACAAGCCCGCCTTTCCGCAGTTGTTATGGTGGTGACCATGGGGCTTTGGCTGGTAATGCAATGGCTTGGCGGGCAGATGGGGTGGGACACTCGGTTTGTATTTTTGTTCGACATGGCGGCGATCGCCGCCTTTGTTTGGACACTAAACATCTCTTGGCGACTATGGCGTAGGCGCAACGCCGATCACAGATCGAATTGAGGGCAAAACATGCTGGCAGATAAAGACCGGATCTTTACCAACCTTTACGGGATGCATGATCGCAGCCTGGCAGGCGCTAAAAAGCGCGGCCATTGGAGCGGGACCGCAGGCTTTATCAAGAATGGCCGCGACTGGATTGTCGAGCAAACCAAAGCCTCTGGGCTGCGCGGGCGCGGTGGCGCTGGGTTTCCAACGGGTTTGAAATGGTCATTCATGCCCAAAGCCTCGGACGGGCGGCCCAGCTATTTGGTGGTCAATGCCGACGAGTCAGAGCCTGGCACCTGCAAAGATCGCGAAATCATGCGCCACGATCCCCATTCGCTGATAGAAGGATGCCTGATCGCGGGCGTTGGTATGGGCGCTGTTGCTGGCTATATTTACATTCGTGGCGAGTATATTCGTGAAAAAGAAGCGCTGCAATTAGCTATAGATGAGGCCTATGACGCAGGCTATTTAGGCAAGAATGCCTGCGGTTCGGGCTATGATTATGACCTTTACCTGCACCACGGCGCAGGCGCTTATATTTGTGGCGAAGAAACGGCCCTTCTTGAAAGCCTAGAAGGGAAAAAGGGCATGCCGCGTATGAAGCCGCCATTCCCAGC
>DPZQ01000015.1 GCA_003536295.1 Rhodobacter sp.
CCACCATCCCACCCAAGGAAACGCCCACCAAAACTGCGTCTTTGATCTGCAAATGATCCATCACTTTTTCGCAATCTGAAACCAATGCCCCCATGCTATAGGGAGCGCTTGGCACGTCTGACGCGCCATGGCCGCGCATGTCGTAAGTGACAAGCCGCAGGCCTTCGGGCAAAAGTGCGATCACTTCATCCCAAAGCGAAATATCTGTGCCAAGCCCGTTGATGAACACCACGGCAGGACCCGTTTTTGACCCCTGTTCAACCACATTCAGGCGTAGGTCTTTTAGGTATATAGGCGGCATTTAGGCTCCAAATTCAGTTAGGGCGCGCATGAAAATTGCAGGGTCCACATTACCCCCCGAGGCGATGGCAATCACGTCATCCCCCCCAAGGTCAGGGTCAAATAAAGCGGCCGCCAAAGCCACTGCGCCCCCTGGCTCTAGAACCAATTTCAAACTTGAAAAGGCCAGAGCCATGGCGTGCAGCGCTTGATCATCGCTGACCACCAGTCCTGACCCTGCCAGGTTTTGCAAAATCGGAAAGGTCAGTGCCCCCGGTGCCGGTGTTAAAATCGCGTCACAAATCGACCCCGTGCTTTGCACATTACGCATGATTTGCCCCGCTTTAAGCGAACGGGCAACATCGTCAAACCCCAAAGGCTCCACCGTGCGCGCGCGCAGATGCGGGGCTTGATCCGCAAGCGCCAAAGCTACGCCTGCCGCCAATCCGCCACCGCCACAGCATACCAATACATCGGCCTTTTTAAGGCCAGCCTCTGCCGCCTGCACCGCAATTTCCAGTCCCACTGTGCCTTGGCCCGCGATGACCATCGGATTGTCAAAGGGCTTGATCATGATCAGACCTTGTGCGCGGGTTAGGGCGTTTCCCAAAGCATCGCGATCCGCATGGGCGCGGTCGTAAAGCACCACTTCGCCGCCCAAGGCGCGGGTGTTTTGAATTTTGATCTGCGGCGCGTCAGAGGGCATTAAAATCACAGACCGGACACCGTGGGCGCGGGCGGCGCGCGCCACCCCTTGGGCGTGATTGCCGCTTGAAAGCGCTAAAACACCCTGCGCTTTTTGGGTCTGTGTGAGCGCCGACACCGCCGCCCAACCGCCCCGCGCTTTGAATGACCCCGTGTGTTGCAGGTTTTCCGCCTTAATAAAAACCCGCCGCCCCGCGATCTGGTCAAGATCGGGCGCGTTTAGGAAAGGGGTCATGCAGATATGGCCCTTGGCCCGTTCGGCGGCGGCCAGAATTTCATTGAAATTACTCATGCATTTTCCTTCAGCGCGGTTACAAAGGCTTTGAGGGCTCTTAGACTTTCGGGTTCATCTAAAAACGGGATATGCCCGCGATCTGGCACGCCACCATAGATCATATCGGGGCGCAGGGTGCGCATCTTAATAACGGTATCTTCGGTCAAAAGATCTGAATTGAGTCCATGAATAAGCGCCAAAACTTTGGGGGCGTATTGTATAAAAAACGGCCAAAGATCGGGCGCAGGCGTGGCCATGCTTTGCAAAACCGCATTTTTCAAAGCGGGGTCATAGGTGAGTTCAAGCCCGTTTGGTGTGTGCAGTGACAGCCGTTTTGCCTCGGCCAGCCAGCGGTCTTGGGGGATGTTTTTAAAACCTGCTTGGCTTTTTTCCAAATCATCGGCAAAGCCCGCAAAATCGCGAGCTTTGGGTTTAACGCCCACATGTTTCGCAATCCGCGCCAAAGCATCGGGGTTAATTTCAGGGCCGATGTCATTTAAACAAAGGCCCGAAATGCGCGAAGCGGCGGTGGCCGACAACAAAAGCCCAATCAGTCCGCCGCGAGATGTGCCCAAAATCGCGGCTTTGGGCAGGGAAAGATGGTCTAAAAGGTGAAGCGCATCTGCGGCTTCTTGCTCCACGCTGTAGGTTCGCGCACCCGTAAAATCTGACGCGCCGCGGCCTCGGTAATCCATGGAAATAAAGCGCACCCCATTTGCGGCCCCGTCAAAGGCGCGCCAAAGCGCGTCAAAATCATTTTGCCCGCGCGTGAGCCCCGCCAAACACAAAATAGGCACACCCGCCCCTTGGTCGCGGTAGGCCAAACGTGCATTGTCTAAGGCGTGGAAAAACTTGGTCATTTTTGGGTGGCTATGCTGGGAATAAGGGACAAAAGGGCGCTCAGATCAGATGCGATATGGTCAGGCCCCAAAGCTCCACCGCCATAAGCCAAACGGTCTATGGGGGCAGAAAGGCGGTCCACCCAAAAACTTTGGAAACCATAAACTGACGCCCCTGAAATATCCCACCCGTTTGACGAGACGAACATTACCTCGTGGCGGGGTATCGCAAAATACTGTTCCACCAGATCATAGACCCGTGGATCAGGCTTATAGATACCCGCCTCTTCGATGGATAAAAGCGCGTCAAATTGCGCGGTGATCTGGGCCGCGTCGCAGGCTTTCTGCAACATTTCAGGCGTACCATTTGACAAAATTGCCAAGCGATGCCCCTGAGCCTTAAGTTCCGAAAGAACCTTGGCCACTTCAGGGTAGGGGGGCAACTGGTCATAAAGCGCCAAAAGCCGGCGGCGCAAATCAGCATCCTTTAGACCTGCTGCACAAAGTGCCCAATCCAAACTGTCTTCGGTGACGCGCGCGAAATCTGCGTGCTGGTGTGTCAACGCGCGGATCCATGAATATTCCAACTGTTTGCGCCGCCAATTTTCCGCCAAATTGTGCCAAATCTCTGCAAGGGCCTGTCCGCCTGGTACTGCTGCCGCAAGGCGGGCAGCTCCCGCTACGTCAAATAATGTTCCGTAAGCGTCGAATATGAATATTTTGATTGTCATTAGTTCCTCATTTTGCATTC
>DPZQ01000093.1 GCA_003536295.1 Rhodobacter sp.
TTATAAAGCGGCTCCCCCATGCCCATCAAGACTACATTGCTGACCAGACGCGCTTCGGGTTTTATGGTAGTGCCTGCGGTTGGCCATTCGCCCAAATCGTCGCGCGCCAACATCACTTGGCCCACAATCTCACCTGCGGTAAGGTTGCGCACCAGTTTTTGGGTACCCGTATGACAAAAGGTGCAGTTCAAAGTGCATCCAACTTGGCTTGATATGCAAAGCGTTCCACGACCATTTTCAGGGATGTAGACGGTTTCAACCTCATGCCCACCTTGAATGCGTACCAAATATTTTCGCGTTCCATCCGACGAGATCTGCCGTGTGACCACCTCAGGCAAGTCAATTGTAAAATATTCTTCCAGAAACAAACGATAGTCTTTTGAAAGATTAGTCATTTGTGAAAAATCGCGCAAACCCCAATGATAAACCCATTGCCAAAGCTGACCCAAACGCATTTTTGCCTGTCTAGCGGGAGTTCCCACAGCCAACATCGCCTCTAGAAGCTGGGAACGAGTTAGGCCGATGATATTGACTTTACCGCTCGTATCTGGCTTGCGCGGCACAACCTTTACATCTTGCGTGATCGGAACATTAGGGTTCATGTGCTACTCTAATTTGGGGCAAAAAATTATTATAGCCCAAAAGAAGGCAGAGTCCAAGATCCGCTCAAAGAGTGAAGGCGCTATTTACAGCGCGCCTCAGCCTCTTCCATGGCGGCTGTAAAACCCTTAAGTGAAAAGGTGTCTTGCGTGCTCGTGCCCTTGTTTGACAGACCTGTCACAATCGCAAGTGCGCCCTTTTTCATCGCCGTCAAAATAACCGCATCCACCTCGGGGCTCGCCCAAGCCCAGTCATTTTCAACGGCCATATCAAAGGTTTTTCCTTCGACATCTACCACAACTTTAGTTTTATCATCAAATGTATAACCGCCCGCAAAAGACACAACGCCAGCTCCACCATTGCCCGGAGTGAAGGTCACAAATAAGCGAATATCCCCCCGTCGCACGGTAACTGCTTTGCCATCTTTGGTATTAACAGTTTTAAGCGGTTGTGACACGCCCCAACATTGTTTGGGGTCAGAATCTGCAAAAACGCTCCAATCACTTTTGACAGCAACTTGATTGGTTGAGTCTTGCGCCAAAGCCCCTTGACCAAAAGCCAGCGCAAAGACCAAGCTCAAAAAACCGAAAAGTTTTGCCTTAATCATAACAGTGCTCCTAGTTTTTGTCTGTATCGTGTTCTTCGCCCTTGTTAAGCAAGGTTTTCCTATGGCGCAATGCTCTTTGACAGGTTATCAATATTCTAAAGAAAGTAAGCCGTGAATTCCAGTCTTTTGGGCAGTTTTTGCGCATGATAAAGGACCAAGCTATGTCAGGCGCAATCAATATGGTCAATATATGGCGCGGGGACTTGCTGGAAAGCAGTCACATGGGCCATGCCGTGATATGTGATGGCACCGGACAAATTGTAGAAAGCTGGGGCGCGCCCGAGACAATCATCTATCCACGCTCAAGCTGCAAGATGCTGCAAGCACTACCATTGATCGAAAGTGGCGCGGCGGCGGCCTATGGGTTGGGGGACTCGCAACTGGCTTTGGCCTGCTCCAGTCACCAAGGGGCTGACTTTCACACGAATGCGGTTCAGGAGTGGCTAAAGAGCCTCGATCTTGCAGAAAGTGATTTGCGGTGCGGGTCGCACGAACCCTATGATAAGGCCGCGCGCAACGGGTTAATAAAAACGGACAAAACCCCGTGCCAGTTTCACAATAATTGCTCGGGTAAACATTCGGGTTTTTTGACACTGAATAAATATTTGAGCGGCGACAGTGAATATACAGCGCTGGATCACCCTGTGCAAAAGGCCGTAAAAGCGGCGTTTGAGGACCTAACGCAAGAGACATCGTCCGGTTATGGGATTGATGGCTGCTCTGCCCCGAACTTTACCAGCTCATTACATGGGCTGGCGCGGGCTATGGCCTTTTTCGCCAATTCAGACGGAACAGGCGACGCGCGCGATCGGGCCGCATATCGGCTGACGAGCGCCATGAGGCAGCATCCTGATATGGTGGCGGGCGAAGGACGTGCGTGCTCAGAATTGATGCACGCTATGTCAGGGCGGGTTGCAGTGAAAACAGGGGCCGAGGCAGTGTTCGTGGCCATCGTGCCAGAACTTGGCTTGGGCATTGCGCTTAAGATCATCGACGGCGGTACCCGCGCCGCGGAAGCCGCAATCACCGCAATTTTGTGCAAAATTGGAGTTTTAAAACCCACACATTTTGCAGCGGTGCGCCGGCTTCAGGGCGATCATAAAAATTGCAATGGTCTAATAACCGGGCAAACCCGTTTGGATCCGAATTTCATCGCTCTTTAGGGGCCGCCCCAATCTGGGTTGATTTAGCGTTTTTGGTGGGTAAGATAAGGGAATGAACGCACCAATTCCTTTACCCCTTACGGGCCCCTCCACCCCTTCGGTCTTTTTTAATCGTCAAGAACTGATGGTAATTTTAGCGCTTTATGGCAAGATGGTGGCCTTGGGGGAATGGCGCGATTACGCCATCACGGGCCTGCGCGATCATGCCGAGTTCGCCATTTACCGCGCCACCGCTGAAAACCCGCTTTACCGCGTTGAAAAACACCCGAAATT
>DPZQ01000038.1 GCA_003536295.1 Rhodobacter sp.
TTTTTTTTGTGTAAATCAACTAGATGGGCCAAGATGTTTTGCGCGGCGGCCTTATGCAAATACGGCGGAGTTGTATCATAGCAGCGCGTAACCAGATCCGAAAGCCTGTGCGGCTGCAAAGACAGCGCCGCTAAGATTTGAGTCTCGCGCGCCCGTCGATGAGTGAGCAGTTCAAAAATTCGCTTTTCAGGCTCGGAACAAAGGGGCCCGTGGGCGGGTAAAAACTGCTGCCATCCCTGCCCAGAAAGACGCGCCAACCCCGCCATATAGCTACCCATGTCCCGATAAGGCAGCGCAATCATTGAGCTTGACCAAGCCATCACATGGTCGCCCGTAAACAGCCAATCCCCCAAACTCAGACAGATATGATCCGCTAAATGGCCGGGCGTATGGTGGGCGGTCAGGGTCCAATGCGCGCTGACCAGCCTTTGACCATCTTGTAAAATTGCGTCTGGGGTGAAGTTATGATCGATGGCGTTGTGTAAATTGGGGCTTAGATGGGGTTTGACCCAAGCGGGTAGGGCTTGAGGGCTTGGCTCGTCAAAGGCCCAAAGTCGTGCTCTTGTGTCTTTAGCCAAAGGATAGGCCAAGCCCGAATGGTCGATATGTCGGTGGGTGACCAGAATATCACTGATATACTCGCCTGGGCTGAGGGCGGCTAAAAGCGCTGCATGGTGTCTTCGATCTTGCGGCCCTGGGTCAATTACCGCGCAAGCCCCGCCATCGCCTATGATATAGCTGTTGGTACCCCAATGGGTCATGACAGAGGGGTTTGGAGCCAAGACTCGTCGGATCAAAGGGGCCAGCCATTCAAGCTGACCAATGACGGGGGCTGCGTGATTGCAGTTGACATTTATATGCCGCCTTTGGCCATAGTGATCTATCTTTCCCTTTGGGGGGCGCTGGGGTAATATAAGCTATGAAACTGAATTTGAAAATGTTTTTACCCCGCGGTCTTTACGGCCGTGCGGCGCTTATTTTGATTGTGCCTATTGTGACCATTCAATTGGTGGTCTCGGTTGGATTTATGCAGCGCCATTTTGACGATGTCACCGAGCAGATGACTGGGACTATCGCAGATGAAGTGGTCTTCATGTTAGAGGCAATAGCGCGCGCCCCAAAAGCGCAAAAGGCGACAGTGGCACAAAGTATGGCGCAGGCATTTAATATAAATATCTCATTCGCCGCACAGGCTGAAAGCGGAGGCGATCATATTTGGTTTTGGGATTTGCCGGGAAAAACGGTGATTTCAACTCTGCGCCGTATTATTCCGCAGGTGTATAAAATTGATCTGATCACGCATTCGCGCAAGGTGCGGTTGTTCATAGACAGCCCGCTTGGGCCGCTTTATGTGGAAATGTCGCGCCAGCGCGTGTCGGTGCGCAATCCGCATCAATTGCCACTCTTGATGTTGTTTATTACGCTTTTGATGACCGTGATTGCCTATTATTTTTTGCGCAATCAGCTGCGCCCTATTGCCAAATTGGCGCAGGCCGCCGAGAGCTATGGGATGGGTAAACACTTAAGATATCACCCGCAAGGGGCTTTAGAAGTGCGCGCCGCGGGGCAGGCCTTTTTGCAAATGCGCGACCGCATTGAGCACCAGATTGAGCAGCGCACCATGATGCTGTCAGGAGTTGGTCATGATTTACGCACGCCTTTGACGCGGCTACGTTTAGGCCTTTCGCTTTTGCCTGAAGAGGGTGATACCTTGGCCCTGATTGGCGATGTCACCGATATGGAGCGGTTGATTGATGAGTTTTTGGCCTTTTCCCGAGGCGAAACCTTGGATGATGCGGCTCTGGTCGACCTTGTGCCTTTGGTGGCACGGGTTGTACAGAACCTCAGGCGGATCGGGCATGATGTACAGTTTGACTCGCAGATTGAGGCCTGTGTTCTGCGCTGCTCAGCAGCGGCTATCGGACGTGCAGTTGAAAATCTGGCGGGCAATGCGGTGCGATATGGCACCAATATCAAACTGTCGCTGCGCCGAACAGCTGAGTTTGCTGAAATATTGGTGGAAGACAATGGCCCCGGCATTGCCCCCGAGGACTATGAAAAAGCGCTTTTGCCCTTTTCGCGGCTTGAAAAGGCCCGTGATCCAAATAAGGGTGGTGGCGTGGGCTTGGGCCTGTCAATTGCCAATGATATTGCTCGCACCCATAACGGTGTACTGATCTTGGGGAACAGCCACTTAGGGGGACTGCAAACTTTGCTGCGTTTGCCCTATATCACGTTTTAGAGATATCGAGGGCTTGGCCCATGAGGCTGATAACTTCGCCGCCTGCGGCGAGGGCGTCGGCGTGCTCATGGGTGACCATGATCACTGGCAAAGCCCGCGCTTTAGTAAGCTCAAACACCTTTAAACGCAGCGTAGCGCGCAAATCTTGATCAAGAGCTGAAAAGGGCTCGTCCAACAGCAGCGCTTTGGGTTCTGCTAGAAGACAGCGCACCAAGGCCACACGCGCCCTTTCGCCCCCTGAAAGGGTGGCAGGATCGGCATTTGCATGCAGCGGCATGTCGACCTCTTCCAGCGTTTGTTCGATCAGTCGGTGGCGTTCTCCTTTGGATTGGCCGCTGTTGGGCATGGCAAAGGCTAAATTGGCCGCTACCGACATATGGGGAAACAAAAGATCATCTTGCAGCAAAATTCCGACATGGCGTTCATGAATGGGCAGATCGGTGATATCTTGTCCGTCAAGAAATATTTTACCATGTTGTCTGAAAAAAGGGTCGAGCGCACCAACAATGGCTGCCAGCGCGGTTGATTTGCCAGCACCTGACGGCGCCATAAGGGTCAGAACCTCCCCTTTTTTAACATGGGCACTTAGGGCGACAAGGCGCTTGGCGCCTTTGAAGATGGTCAAATGGTCTAGCACCAATCCGTCTGTAATCTTCATTTTGGAGCCCTTAATGTGCGGCGGTTTCTATAAGTAAGTGTAGGAACCCACAGCGCCAGCCCAAAGACAATGGCAGGAAAAAGACTTTGTACCAAACCATAGGTTCCAATCAAGCGGCGGTTGCCGCCAGAGGTAAGGGCGACAGCTTCTGTGGTCAGCGTCTCAATCCGACCCGCACCGATAAGTTGGCTTGGCAAAAATTGTGCAACCGAAGTAGCAATACCAACAGCGGAAGAAATTAAAATGGGACACAACAGCATGGGCAACCGCACCTGCCAAAAGATTTTTTTGCGAGAGGCGCCCATCGCAGAGGCAACCATCGCGTATCTGATATCCCAGGCCCGAAAGGCTGGGCCCATGGTCAAGGCCACATAAGGTAAAACAAAGATGAAATGGGCGAAGGCCACCGTTAGAGTTTGTCCCGAAATGCCCGCCGTAAGCGTCAGCTGATAAAGGCCGGGTAAAAAGGTGATTTGTGGTACTAAGAGCGGTACATATATGATACGTTGTATGCGGTAAGTCCGCTTACCTAAAAACTCGGATTGAAGGACTGCCAAGACCAAAAACACCGCCGGGACCGTGCTTAGTAGCGCCAAGATCACCGTATTTTGGGTGGCTTTAATCACGCCCGACTGCGCCTCGGCCCACACGCGGGGAGTATAGGTTTGCGGCAACACATCAGGATAGGGCCAAAACCCCGCAATAGACCAGATGCCCAAAGCCAGCAGGCCAAAAATCAATACGCCAAAGCCTACAAGTCCAAAGACCAAGCCAAAAAACTTGATCGGTCCATCAAGCGATAAGCCACGGATACCGCTTTGAAACTGGGCACGGCTGATGGCGCGGCCCATGAGCTCTAGGAAGCGCCAGACTAAAAGCGTGGCCGCGACCAAAGTCAACTGCACCACCGCCGCCGCAGCGGCCATTCCTTGATAAAGCGGTTCAGGTAGCGTTATCCATTTTGAGATTTGCACCGCCAAGCTGGGGGGCAGACTTGGGCCCAAAATCATCGCCATATCAACCGTAGTCATCGAATAAGCCAAAACTGCAAAGATAGGCAAGCGCAGTTGCGGATAAAGCACGGGCCAAATGGTCAGCCAAAAACCTGTGATGCGGCCATATCCAAGCGCTGATGCGACTAGGCGGCGGCGTGGCGCATCACATTGCGGCCATGCGGCCACGCACATCAGCACCAAAAACGGAACTTCTTTAATCACAAGTCCAAATATCAGTGCCAATCCGCCAGGATCGTTGATAGTGATAAAGTCAGGTGGTGTTTGACTGATTGGAATGCCAAGAGCGTTGAAAAGCGTCACCACCCCGCGCATGATCCAGCCCGACGGGGCCAAAATAAATGTCAAAGCCAAGGCTGCCGTCGCATGGGGCACGGCTAAAAACGGCGCGACCAAGCGTAAAAAGACCCTAAAGATCCGGTGCCCTTGAAAAAGGGCAAAAAGCGCTGTTGTCATGGCTAGTCCTATCAGCGTGGCTGCAAGCCCCGTGACCAGCGACAAGCGTATGGCAGGCCAAAGACCATTCCAAGACCAAAGGGACATAAATGCCCCTTGGTCTTGGCCCGAAATGGGCCGCAATACTGGGGACATTGTCGCCCAAAGTCCTGCCGCAACTGGCAATACTAGTAAACTTATTAAAACAATTGGAGCCGCGGCTATTGGGCTCCGTCTTGTCTTACTCATTTTAACACACCATAACGTTTTTGCCAGTCTTGTGCTATCATACTCATCCAACTGACATCAGGTTCCAATAGGCTTTTCCCCAAAAGATCCGGTGCCAAAGTAGCGACCCCAAGATCCAGCTGAGAGAATGCCGCCTGATCTTCTAAATTTAATGATTTGATGTCCAGCACCGTCATGAAGCCCAAAATCGCAGGATCTTGAGCTCGGGCTTGCACCAGTGGGTCAAGCAACAGGTTTGAAATCACCAAGGACCCAAATTTATTTTTTGAGTTCAGTGGAATCGCCACAAAGCTGACATTACCGATTGTCCCATTTTCAAACACAAAACTGCGAATGTTAGGATTTAAATTTCCAGCCGAAATTTCAGCCGAAGCACGCCCAGGGTTAAAGGAAAAGCTGATCGCCACCTCAGAGTCCGCCAAAAGCTGCGCTAAGGCGGACTCTGAAGCCGGGAAACCCTGACCTTGGCGCCACATGAATGGATGCGCGGCGTCTAACCACTGCCAAAGTTTGGCGGTTTCTTTTTCATAAATGGCTTGGGTTGCGGGCGATTGTAACACTACGCGATCTGAGATGACCTCATATAGGATTTGTTTCAAAAAGGTGGTGCCAAGATAGTCTGGCGGCTGCGGATAGGTGAAGCGGCCCGGATTTTTGGTGATCCAGGCAAGCAGCTCGGTGGAGTTTTTGGGCACGGTAGGCACAAATTGCGGGTCATATTCAAACACCAGCTGCGCCATAGCCCATGGGCTTTCATAGCCGTCGGTGGCTTGGGTGAAATCTTTCAGCGTGGCGGGTTTACCGATACGGTCAACATATTTGAAATTCGGTAGCTGTTCGGCAAATGGGCCAAAAAGCATATTTCCAGATTTCATCATGGCGAAATTTTCGCCGTTGATCCAAAGCAGGTCGACCGAGCCGTTGTCACGTTCATTCTCGCGCATTTCACTGCGCACACGCGCCACCGCGTCAGAGGTGGCGGCCAATTTCACGTGTTGCAAGTGAATGTCATAACGCGATCGGGCGACGCCGCTAAGCCATTCAAGAAAGGCGTTGATTTTTGGATCTCCGCCCCAGGCGTTGAAGTAAACGGTTTGGCCGCGAGCCTCATTTAAAACGTTGTCCCAGTTGGCGGGTAACACGGCTGGCATTTTGTCTTGTGCTTGTGCCTGCAGTGCCAAAAAGATAGTGGCCAGCGCCAGTGACGCGACAAGAGCAATCTTCTTCAACTTTTGGGCCATGTTAGGCTCCTCTTAAATAACTTTAGCGCAGGTTGCATAAATTTTTGCCTAAGCCCATAAAAGATAGAAAGTCCCACGCAAAAGTGAACCGTTGTGCCCCAGTATCGACCCATGTCCGTGCAATCAA
>DPZQ01000120.1 GCA_003536295.1 Rhodobacter sp.
CGGGGCTTGATCTGAACAGCCAAAGTTTCTTCGCTGACGTGACCCTCTCGCTGAATAAATCCATTCAAATCCCTGACGATTCGGCGGTTGTCATCTCATCTGAGGGGCTGTTGGGCGGTAATTTTATCGAAATTCTGCCCGGCGGCTCGGAAACCAGCTTGGCAGCGGGTGGTGAAATTGAAGATACCCAAGGGTCTGTCAGCCTGATCACCTTGCTTATGAAGTTTGTGGGCGGCGGCGGAAAATGACCTTTGTTGCCCGCGTGCTTTTGACGGGAGCTTTTGTATTTTTTTTGAGTGACAGAGGCTTTGCACAAGATATTGCCACCGTCTATGTGCCCGTCACCCAAGCCGCTGATCAAGATCCGGCCCTGATAGATCAGGGAATAGATCCAAATCTTGGTCCGCAAAGCACCTTGCCCGTCATTCCGATGCAAACGGCCGATGAACAGCCTTTGGCGAGTGGGGTGGGTGCCGTTTTGCGGGTGCTGGACCGTGTTGCCGCTCAAACGGTTGATCTGATTTTACCCATCAACAGTTCCGAGGTTTTAGGCAAGCTTACCGTTCGTCTGGATGAATGTCGCTATCTGCCATCAGACCCAAGTGCGAATGCCTATGCGCATGTAACCGTCACCGACCCTGCAAAACCCCAAAGCAATTTTTCGGGTTGGATGATAGCCTCAAGTCCAGCCTTATCTGCGCTGGATCATTCGCGCTATGATGTGTGGGTAGTGCGCTGCACCCTGCCTTAGGGCGCAAAAACAGCGGGCTTTTTCAGTGCATCGGCCAATTCCTTTTGAAATTGCGCGCGCGAAATTTCACCCCCCCCCACGCTGGCCAAATGGTCAGTAAGAAATTGAGTGTCGAAAAGCGTAAGCCCGCCCACTTTGAGGTGCGCAAACAGATGGGCCAGCGCTATTTTAGACATATCGGTTCGGGTAGAAAACATGCTTTCCCCAAAAAAAGCAGCCCCCAAAGCCACGCCGTAAACCCCCCCGACCATGCCGGTGTCGTCATAGACTTCAAGACTATGAGCATAGCCCATTTGATAAAGGTCTTGGTAGGCTTTGAGGATTTCATCATTTATCCAGGTTTCAGATCGTGCCGCACAATTGCGCATAACTCCCGAAAAGTCATGATCCACCGTCACCCAAAACCCACCGCGCCGTATGGTTTTGCGTAGGCTTTTTGAGATGTGGAACTGATCAAGCCCAATTACACCGCGCCTTTTGGGATCAACCCAATGAATGATCGTATCATCGCGGCTGTTGGCCATGGGAAAGATCCCCAAACTATATGCACGCAAAATAAGTTCGGCGGTTAGCTGGGGCATTGGGTTTCCTAAGTATAAGGCGCGAAAAACTTCGCACCTTATACCAGATCGAATAGCGCGCAGTTAAGCACCGAGATTAGTTTCCAGCCATTTTTCAAGCCAGTGAATATTGTAATTACCTGTTTTAACATCATTTTCTTGCAGAAGCGCATGAAACAGCGGTACCGTCGTGTCGATACCGTCAATGATCAATTCCCCCAAAGCGCGCTTCAGGCGCGCCAAAGCCTCGGGACGATCGCGCCCATGTACAATCAACTTGCCGATTAAACTGTCATAATAGGGCGGGATGGAATAGCCGCCATAAAGGGCCGAATCCACCCGCACACCCAAACCGCCAGGCGCATGGAAGACCTTTACTTTGCCAGGGCATGGGCTAAAATTAGGTAGTTTTTCAGCGTTGATGCGCACTTCGATTGCGTGGCCGTTAATCTCTAACTCATCCTGTGCGAATGATAGATCCATCCCTGCGGCGACGCGAATTTGTTCGCGCACCAGATCCACACCAAAAATGGCTTCGGTGACCGGGTGTTCCACTTGCAAGCGTGTGTTCATCTCGATGAAGAAAAACTCGCCATCTTCATATAAAAACTCGACAGTTCCCGCGCCGCGATAATTGATCTTTGCAACCGCATTGGCACAAACTTGGCCTATTTTATTGCGCAATTCAGGCGTAATCGAGGGGCCAGGCGCCTCTTCAAATACTTTTTGGTGGCGGCGCTGTAATGAGCAGTCGCGCTCGCCCAAATGCACGGCTTTGCCTTTGCCATCGCCAAAGACTTGCACTTCAATGTGGCGGGGCTTTTGCAGATATTTTTCAATATAGACTTCATCATTGCCAAAAGCTGCTTTGGACTCTGAACGCGCGGTGCGAAAGGCCACTTCCAGCTCTTGCGCATTCTTGGCCACTTTCATGCCGCGGCCACCGCCGCCCGCGGTGGCTTTGATGATGACTGGAAAGCCAATGCCCGCCGCCACGCCAATGGCGCTTTCAAAATCAGCAACGCCCCCTTCAGAGCCCGGAACCACGGGGATCCCAAGGGCTTTTGCGGTTTCTTTCGCAGTGATTTTATCGCCCATAATACGGATGTGTTCGGCTGTAGGGCCAATAAAGACAATTCCGTGATCTTCTAGTGCCTGAGCAAAACTGGCATTTTCTGACAAAAATCCATAGCCTGGATGAACCGCTTGCGCGCCCGTAATTTCGCAAGCTGAGATGATCGCGGCCTTTGACAAATAGCTATCCGTACTTGACGGGGGGCCAATGCAGATCGACTCGTCAGCCATGCGCACATGCATAGCATCGGCATCGGCCGTTGAATGAACCGCCACAGATTTGACGCCCATTTCACGGCAAGCCCGTATCACGCGCAGAGCGATCTCTCCACGGTTTGCCACAAGAACTTTATCAAACATCTTTTTGGTCAAGGTCACGCCCTCATTCAATGATCAAAAGCGGAGCGCCGTATTCGACCGCAGTACCATCTGTAACTACAATCCGTTTGACTGTACCTGCGCGCGGAGCAGGAATATGATTCATTGTTTTCATCGCTTCGATGATTAAGAGCGTCTGTCCTTCACTAACCGTAGATCCTACAGCCACGAAAGGGGTTGAGCCTGGTTCAGCTGACAAATAAGCTGTGCCCACCATGGGCGAGGTTACAGCGCCAGGATGCTGGGCTGGATCAGAGCTAGTACCCTCCGTAGCAGCAGGTGTCACAGCTACTCCAACGGGCGCAGGTTGGGTTGTGATGATTGAACTTGTGACAATATTGGCCTGTTTTACCACACGAATATCCAAGGAATTATCGACGCCAAAGTTTCTTTTTACTGAAAGCTCGGTCAATTCATTCGCATTTAACAGTTCGGCTAATGCCTGAATGAATTTGACATCTGCATCCGTGGATTGCTTGCTCATACTAACCTCGACTCGAGTTGATTATTGCAGTTTGCTACCAGTTTCATGCTGGTTTCAAAAGACTATATGTCACAGTTGGGCTTGTGAAAAGCTTTGCTTGCGAATTTTGGATGGTAAAGCACGAAAATCAAGCGCTTTTACACTTGCAGCTGTGCGTTTAGCGCTTTTACCACCAAATCATGATCTTTGTGTTGGTGCAGGCCTGATACGGTGCAAGCGCCCACCAATCCCGACTTTCGTAACGTGATGGGAAAACTGCCACCATGCAGCGCATAATCTTGTTCATTCAGGCCATGTACCAACATTGTATCTTGGCGTTCGTGCAACTCAAATTGCACACGCAGGCTTGACTTGCCAAATAGAAAGACCGTGTTGCTTTTGCGCCGCGCCCAATTGTCATTAGTGGCAGCAGCCCCAAAAAGCGACAGGTGAAACAAGCAACGTTGTTGTGACCGAATTGAGATGACGATGGGCAATTGTGCATCTGCCCCCATGGCGTGCAACCGCATGCCAAGTGTAAGGGCCGTCTCTTCGTTGAAATGATCAAAAATCAAAGCTTCTTCTTGGGCTTTTAGCGTTGCGAGATCCATTTTGTTCTCCCAGAAAATTAATTCCTTCTGTTAATCTTTAATTTGTGATGTGGCTAGGGGGATTTGTTTGCAAAAATTGACACAGTAATTTACAAACTTTTGTAAAATCAAAGGGGGGATGCGCGTGTCTAAGGCCACATTGACTGGATCACGGGTGCGCGAACGGCGCTTAACCTTGGGCATGCGCCAGGCAGCGGTTGCTAAATCTGCTGGAATTTCAGCTTCATACCTTAATCTGATCGAACATAATCGTCGCCGGATTGGCCCCGATGTTTTGGCGCGTCTGGCCCAAGCTTTGGCGGTAGATTTAGCTATTCTCTCTGAAGTGGCCGAGGCAGGCGTTGTGCAAGATTTGCGCGCAGTCGCAGCCCTCAATACTTCCCTAAAAGCCGAGCTTGACCGATTGGAGGAGTTCTTGGGCCGTTTTCCGGGTTGGGCTGCGATTTTAGTGGATGTGTTTCGTAAAGCCACCGTGGCACAAAATATGGTGGTTGCCCTGTCGGACCGTATGTCTCACGACCCGCAACTTTCCGCCGCCCTACATGAGGTTCTTTCTGCGATTTCAGCGGTGCGCGCTTCGTCTGATATTTTGACGGATGTCCAAGATATTGACCCGGAATGGCGGGCTAAATTCTTAAAAAATCTAAACGGAGATAGCCGCCGCCTGTCTCGCGGCGCTGAAGTTTTGGTGACATATCTTGATGCGCCTGACAAAACGTCAGAAGCACCCTTAGCATCGGCAACCGAGCAGTTTGACGCTTGGCTAACTGAGCGTGACTGGCACTTTTGTGCCGACTTCTTGGCTAAGCCCCTTGCTGTGCAAAATGACCTGCAACTTTTGCCCACGAAAAGTGCGCGGTTTTTGGCACAAAAATGGATTATGCAGATCGAAAAAGATCAAAAAACTTTGCCCGACGTCGAATTTGGTGCTGCGTTGGAGCAGATGGGACCTGACCCAAGGATACTGGCGCAGCAGTTTGGGGCCGACATTGCCACGGTCTTGCGCCGCTTGGGCAGTTGGGCCGGGTTGCGTGCGGGGCTGGTGATTTGTGATGCATCGGGGGCCTTGGTTTTTCGCAAACCCATCGACGGTTTTGTGCCGCCCCGCTTTGGTCCGGCCTGCGCTCTTTGGCCTCTTTACGCGGCGCTGGCCCGTCCTATGATACCATTGCAGCAGGATATTACTTTAACTGGCCAAGATGGGCGCGTTTTTCGCAGCTTTTCTATCTGCGAAGCCAGTTTCCCAACCGGATTTGACGGGCCAGAACTGCGCGAAGCCGTGATGCTGGTCTTGCCTCAAGAAACGGCGGCCAAGTCAGATGCTCAAGACGTCGGCGCAAGCTGCCGTATCTGTCCCAAAAATGCCTGTGCTGCACGGCGCGAAATGTCAATCATGGCAGAATTTGTATAACTCGCCTTTGACAAACTATCGGTTTGTGCCAATAGTCGACCTAGGTAAGCGGAGGAAACCATGACGCACAAAGTTCTGCTGATCGAGGATGAACCCAACATTACAGAAGCCATGCGCTTTATCTTTGGCCGTGATGGGTGGCTAGTCTCGGCGGAACCTGATGGAGCCAAGGCCTTTGCTGCAATATCATATCATCGCCCTGACTTAGTTATTTTGGATGTCATGCTGCCCGGTGTGAGCGGCTTTGAAGTGCTAAGCATACTGCGTGCTGATCCTGTGTTTGGCCAAACTCCTGTAATCATGCTTACTGCCAAAGGGTTAGAGCGTGACCGCGATGCTTCATTGAGGGCAGGGGCCAATCTGTTCATCGCTAAACCCTTTGCCAATGCCGATTTACTCAAGGCCGCGCGCGACTTGGTGGAGAAATAAATGGCGGTTTTTGACCTGATTTTGCGATGAAGCCTAAAGCTTCAGCACTATTTTTAGCTCGCAGTCTATATCGCAAGCGCCGTTTGAGCGATGCGGCAAAGTTGCTACCAATCTTTGGTGCAGTTTTACTCTTGTTGCCCTTGCTTTGGGTGCACCAAAGCGCTCCTGAGCGTAGCAGTACCGCCACTAATTGGGTTTATTTGTTCATTGTCTGGTCTTTTTTGATTTTAGCTGCTGCCTGTTTGGCCAAATCCTTAAATAAATTTGAAGATGGAAATGACCAAGCCCTAGCCGAAAACGTTAGTGGTCGCACCCCTAAAAGTGGGCGCCCAGATGCCTTTTAATCTTTTAATACTGGCTTGTTTTATCTATGTTTTATTACTATTTATGGTAGCTTTTTGGGTTGAGCGGCGAGCGGTTATAGGGCAGGCCAAGTGGCTAAAGTCACCTCTTGTTTACACGCTATCCTTGTCGATCTATTGTACCGCTTGGACTTTTTACGGTGCGGTGGGCTATGCCTCGCGATCAGGGCTTGAATTTTTAACTATTTATCTGGGCCCAACATTGGTTTTTGTGGGCTGGCTGTGGTTTTTGCGCAAATTGGTGCGCATTGGGCGTGTGCAGGGTGTCACCTCCATTGCCGATTTGATTTCAAGCCGTTTTGGCAAATCAAACCTGTTAGGGGTTATTGTTACGCTGATTTGTGTTGTGGCGGCCACGCCATATATTGCGCTGCAACTTCAGTCAGTGACCTCATCTTTTTCGGTTTTGGCGGGCACCCTCACCAAGGGGTGGGAGCAACCGGACACCGCCTCAATCGCTTTTTGGGTGGCTGTAGGGCTCGCCGTTTTTACGGTACTTTTCGGCACGCGTAATCTGGATGCAAAAGAACAGCACCCCGGCATCGTGACCGCCATAGCTGTTGAGGCTATCGTCAAGCTGATTGCACTATTGGCGGTGGGGATCTTTGTGGTTTGGGGCATGGCAGGCGGGCCAATGGATGTTTTTGAACGTTTGCAGCGCGCAGATATCGCAGGATGGGAGATCAAGCCGTCGCGGTGGGCGGGTCTTACCTTTTTGGCCGCGGCCGCAGTGATCACTTTGCCACGGATGTTTCAGGTGATGGTGGTCGAAAACGACAATGAAAAACACTTAGCTACCGCGAGCTGGGCCTTTCCACTTTATTTGATGTTGATGAGCCTATTTGTTATGCCCATTGCGGTGATGGGGCTCGATATGATGCCCGCGCACGCCAATCCTGATCTTTTCGTGCTGACCTTGCCCCTTTCACAGGGGCAAAACGCTCTTGCGATGCTGGCCTTTTTGGGGGGCTTTTCCTCTGCTACTTCAATGGTGATTGTGGCCTCAATTGCGTTAGCTACAATGGTGTCTAACCATATTGTCATGCCTATTTGGCTTAGGTTGCGCTCCTCTACGTCCCAAAACACGGATTTGCGGGGGAGCATTTTATTGGCGCGGCGGTGTTCTATCGCCGCAATTTTAGCCTTGGGTTACGGCTATTATGAACTTTCGGGTGGATCATCCGCCCTTGCGGCGATTGGGTTGATTTCTTTTATGGGGGTTGCGCAAATTTTACCCTCACTCCTGGGGGGAATTTTTTGGCGTGGGGCCACCAAATTGGGAGCGGCTTTGGGGTTAAGCATCGGAATAGTAGTCTGGGCGTACACATTGTTCTTACCCTCATTTGGCCCAGACGAAGCGTTGTCGGCTGCGATCATGTTTAACGGTCCGTTTGGCCTTTATTGGCTACGCCCTCAGACGCTGTTTGGCATTACGGGTCTTGACCCTTTGATGCATAGCTTATTTTGGTCCTTTTTCTTTAATATCACAGCGTTTTTTCTTGGTTCTTTACTGTCGTTCCCCAATCCGGTTGAGCGTTTGCAAAGCGCAGCATTCGTCAATGTTTTTGAAGAAGATGTACCCAATCCCAGTCGGTGGGCCCAAGGCCTGGGCGAACCCGAGTCGCTTTTGATCATGGCGCAGCGCGTTTTGGGTGATGAGGTGGCCCTGTCGTTCTTTTCGGCAGCTGCGGGCGCCCAAGGCAAGGTGGGCTTTTTGCCCGACACAACC
>DPZQ01000095.1 GCA_003536295.1 Rhodobacter sp.
TCAGGTGAAAAATCGGTAACCGAACTTGAAGACCTCCTGTCGGCACGCCAAGCGGCTGTGTCACAGCAATTGACGCGATTGCGCCTTGAGGGGTTGGTGGTGCCGCGTCGAGATGGAAAGGCGATTTATTACCGTCTAGCAGATGAAAGGCCACGACAAATCATGGAATTGGTTTACGACTTATTTTGCCGCAAAGCTTAAGGCGGGCGTTTTTCATCGTGTGCGGGAGGATGCTTTGTGTTGGACTGGATCAGTGAAGCCGATGTTGCTGCGATTTTAGGGCTACTGGGGGGCGTTATTTTAGGGCTTGGGGCCCGTATTGGTCGCTTCTGCACTTTGGGTGCGATTGAAGACGCGATTTATTCCTCGGACGATCGCCGTTTTCGAATGTGGGGGCTGGCCATTGGTACGGCTATCATTGGGGCGCATCTGGCGCTTTATTTTGATCTCCTTTTGCCTGCGGATGTCCTTTATCTTGATCGCTACCCCAATCCAATGGGTGCACTTATCGGCGGAGCGATGTTTGGCTATGGAATGGCACTTTGCGGCAATTGCGGCTTCGGTGCCCTGGCGCGTTTGGGGGGCGGAGATCTGCGCTCTCTTATAATTGTACTGATTATGGGCATTTCGGCATATGTGGTTTTGTCCGGTCCTTTGGCGTCGTGGCGTGTGGCGCTTTTTCCTGAAACGATGGGAGCGGTGCGCGATGGCGCAGACGCGCAAGGCTTTAGTTTTCTTATCGCGCGCAAATTAGGTGTGGCTCCAGTGATCAGCGGCCTTAGTATAGGGACACTTTTCATCCTTGTGGCTTTGGCCAATCATAGGATGCTGCGCTCTTATAATTCAATTTTTTGGGGACTAATGATCGGCCTTGTAATTGTGTCGGGCTGGATTGGCACTGCTTGGATAAGTGCAAATGGCTTTGGAGTCGAACCAATTGAGACCCACACCTTCGCTGCCCCCATTGGTGATAGTTTATTTTGGGCCATGACAGCGTCGGGCCATAAATTGTCTTTTGGGGTGGGTTCAGTTTTTGGGGTTTTGCTGGGAGCTTGGATCGGTGCCTTTTTCAAAGGACATTTTCGCTGGGAAGCCTGTGAAGACCCTCGCGAGCTGCGCCGCCAAATCTTCGGTGCGGCAATCATGGGCGTGGGGGCTATCTTAGCGATGGGCTGCTCTATCGGCCAAGGTATTGCTGCTTTTTCGGTCTTATCATACTCTGCGCCCCTGACGCTTGCCGCAATTTTTGCAGGCGCCAGCTTTGGCCTAAGGCAGATGATTGAGGGTTTAGATCCCGCCTCGTGACGGGATCTAAAAGTGGTTATTTGTTAAAGTCGTCAATATAGCCAAACAGGCCAGCCGAACCGCCCGTGTGCAAAAAGACAACATTGTCGCTTTGCTTGAAATGCCCCTTGCGACAGAGATCAATCAAGCCTGCAGCGCCTTTGCCCGAATAAACAGGGTCAAGCAAAATCCCTTCAAGCGTGGCGAAAAGGCGAATAGCCTCAAGTGTATCTTCGCCTGGAATTCCGTAGCCTTTGCCGACATAATCGCAATTGGCCACCACATCGGCGCGGCTAACCACATCAGGGCAGCCAAGCTTTTGCGCAGTCGCTTGTGCCAGTTTAAAAACATTTTCTTCTTGCTTATCTTTGGGCGCACGCACGCCAATTCCTAAAAGCGGAATTTGCGCATGAATTGCCTTAAGCCCAACGATCAAACCGGCTTGGGTGCCTGCACTGCCAGTGGCTGTGACTATATGGTCAATCTCAAGCCCCATATCATTGGCTTGCCCGACCAATTCATAAGCGCAGTTCACATAACCCAGGGCCCCCGTGGGGTTTGAACCGCCCCCAGGGATAACATAAACATTTTGTCCCTTGGCCCGCAGTGTTTCGGCCAGGTCTTCCATAGCTTGTATCATGTCGGTGCCACCTACAAAAGTTTTGGTGGTGGCGCCGTGCAAATGGTCAAGCAGGACATTGCCATTGTTCTTATAGGCGTCCTTGTTTGAGCCCGTGCGGTCTTCCAGTAAAATATGGCAAGCCATGCCCAATTTTGCTGAAAAAGCTGCCGTTTGGCGTGCGTGGTTAGACTGGGTGGCCCCTTGGGTGATCACACAGTCCGCCTTTTGTTCCACGGCCTCAGCCATCAAAAACTCCAGCTTGCGTGTCTTATTGCCACCCGTTGACATGCCCGTGCAATCATCCCGTTTAAGCCATATTGTCGGGCCATTTAGGGCCTGCGAAAGGCGGCTTAGCTTTTCAAGCCGCGTGGGAAGATGAGCCATGAACAGGCGTGGAAATTTAGCTAAATGCATTCTTTACCTCATTAAAGTTGGGACATTTGCACCGAATTTTGGCCAACTTGCAAATGCAAATATTCCATCGCAAACTAGCCTAAAATGCGTAGATAATTCAAAAGTGCCCAAAGGGGACATCATGACAAGCAAGACCCCGTCTGATCCTGTTCCAAGGGGTGAATTGACCATTCGCGCCCTTAGGCTTTTTTTGGCGGTAGAAGAGACAGGCTCAATCCATCAAGCCGCGGTACGGCTTGGCCAATCGGTGTCTGGGGTCAGCCAATCGATCACGGCGCTAGAAAAAACCATTGGAGCGAAAGTTTTTGATCGTTCGGTCAAACCCATTGTTTTGACGGCAGTGGGTGCGCTTTTGGCTCCCCATGCGCGCCATATTTTGGCCGCCGTAGCCCATGCCCAAATTGAATTGGCTGAGATGAATCTATCGGGTCTGCCCGCGTTGAATATTGCTATTATTGATGATTTGGACGTTTCGCTGACCCCCGTTTTGGTGGGGGCTTTGCAAAAAAGATTTGATAAATGTGCGATTTCCGCCACCTCAGGCCGCTCGGATGAGGTTATCAGCCGCCTTGAAATCCGCCAAGCCGATATTGGTGTGACCGCACTTTTGCCCGTCGATGACAGCGCCTTTACCGCAGAGGTGTTGCTAACCGAAAGTTTTATTTTGGTTGCGGCTAGAGGGCGTCTTAAAGTCAATGATCGTTTGTTAGAGCAGCTTTCTAAAGTGCCCTTTATTGAATATTCACGATCCTTGCCTTTGGGAAAACGGATCGCCCGTCACCTGAAACGCGTGAAATTCGCGGTTTCAAGTAATATAGCGCTTGAGGCCACGCGCTCGGTCATGGCGATGGTCGTGCGCTCACAAGGCTGGACGATCACCACCCCCCTTAATCTTTTAGATGCCGAACGATTTTTGCCAGATCTAGACATACATCCGTTTCCTTTTGTGAATGATACGCGCAGCATCTATTTGGTTGCGCGCGGAAATGAGCTTGGGCGCCTACCCCAAGAATTAGCTGTGGCTTGCCGAGCTATTTTACGCGAAAAAGTTGAACCACAGTTTCGCGCCGTGGCCCCACATTTACCGTTTGCCCTGACGGTCATGCCCGATTAGGCGTCTTACCTTGCGAAAAAGCACAAATTTCAGTGACCAAGCAGTCCAAACTGTCGGTCCAGCCTTTTTTTGGTAGGGCGGCAGTCAGCAGAGAAAGTTCAGTGCAAGCGATCATCACATGGTCGCAGCTTTGTACCAATTGGGCGCCAATTTTGGCAAAGACTGGGCTTAGCCTTTCAACCGTTTCGCCCCGTTTGACTGCTTGGATAATGGTTAATACTGCTCCCTCATCTTCCGGCCAAACGGCTGTTAAATTAGCCCTTGCAAAACCTGCATCAAATACGCCCGCAAGTCGTACCGCGGGCGAGGCAAGAATGCCAATCTTACCCTTTGGGAGGGCCGCAATCGTTGCGTCGCGCATATCCAAAAATGGCACGTTTGAGGCGTCTTTAATAACATGATCAAAAACATGGGCCGTGTTGCAGGGCATCGCCAGCGCCTTCGCCCCCGCGCTCTCTAATGCGCGAGCCATATTGGCCAATATTGGGGCGGGGCTTTCGCCTGTTTGGTGGATTAAATGTGCAATTCGGCTTGGCACTTGTGGGTTTTGCATCACGATAAGGGGAATGTGATCGCTATCATCTAGGGCATGTACTTTTTGTAAGATTCGATGCATTAAAAGTACAGTCGCATCTGGGCCCATGCCGCCCAAAATACCAACCGTGCGTAAACCTTGTGGCAAAAGGGCCATTTGATTTCCTTAGCTTATTGCCCAAGGCGTGGTCTGTTGCGACGGATATCAGCAGTACGGGCATGGCCTTCCATTCCCTCGTAACGCGAAATGGCAGCTGTGACGCGAGCCAATTCCTCCAACGCGGGCGCGTCAACCTGCTGCCATGTTACGGTCTTGATGAATTTATGCACCGATAGGCCCCCCGTATAACGCGCCGCCCCCGAGGTGGGCAAAACATGGTTGCTGCCCGCGGCCTTATCGCCAAAGGCAACAGTCGTATTAGCCCCCAAAAATAAAGAACCATAGGCTCGAAGGCGTCCTTTCCACCACTCTAAGTCATTGGCCTGAATATGCAAATGCTCAGGCGCCTTCGCGTCCGCATATGTTGCCATGGCTTCGCGATCAGCACAGACAATGATTTCGCCCAGATTTTGCCAAGCTGCCAAAGCGGCCGTACGGTTTGGTTCGGGAAGCTCTTTTGCACAAATAGGGGCCAGACGCGCAACCTCTGTGGCTAAATTGGCACTGTCGGTGACTAACCAAACGGGTGAGTTTGCCCCGTGTTCGGCTTGCCCGATTAAGTCCCATGCCACCACAAACGGATCCGCCGTGTGATCGGCCACTACCATACTGTCGGTTGGACCCGCCACCATATCAATGCCCACCGCACCATAAAGCTGGCGCTTAGCCTCTGCCACATATTGATTGCCGGGGCCCACTAATATATCAGCCTTTGGCAGGCCAAACATGCCATAAGCCATCGCTGCGATGCCCTGCACCCCGCCCAAGGCCAATATGCGGTCTGCACCGCAAAGGTTCAGCGTATAAATAATACTGTCAGGAATACCCGCTATTGCCCCTAAACGCGGGGGCGAGACGGCTGCAATATGGCGCACACCTGCGGCTTTGGCGGTGGTTACGGTCATTATGGCCGAGGCAATATGCGAATAGCGGCCGCCTGGTACATAGCAACCCACATGATCAACAGGGATTAACCTTTGGCCAACCCTGAGGCCTGGGCGCAGTTCGACCTCGATGTCATGGATGCTGTTGCGCTGGGTGGCGGCGAAGGTGGCGATATTTTCATGCGCATAACAGATATCATCCTTAAGCGCCTGCGGCACCCGCGCGCAGGCCTCGACGACCGCGTCTTGTATGACCTCAAGTGGGCCGAAATATCCGTCAAGACGTTGGGACATATCTTGCGCAGTAGCTTCGCGGCCTATTTGCAACTGGGCCAACAGGGCGGTAACGCTTTGCTGCAAACTTTCTTGCGCATCCGGTGGGGCAGGTTGCGCTTTTTTAACATGGATCATGTAGGAAAAACCTTATGGATGGCCGTCATTGTGGGGCACACGACAGCATTAAGGGCTTTTCCCTAAACAGATGAAGCATTTTCGCATCATTCAGAAAATATAAACAGTCTGTTTAGTTTTATTTAAGTTGGCAAAAGACGAATTAAAGCAGCCCTTCCTCGGTCAAGACTTTACGCGCCACACGAAAACATTCGACGGCTTGTGGTACGCCGCAATAAATCCCCACCGCATGCACCGCCGCGCGAATTTCCGCGACTGAGGCCCCATTGGTTAAAGCGCCTTTGCAGTGGATTTCCCATTCATGCATCTTGCCTAAAGCCCCTATCATTGCTAAATTCATTAACGAGCGCGTTTTAGGATCAATCGCCTCATCCCCCCAGCCAAAACCCCAGCACCAAGCCGTCATCGCCTCTTGAAAGGGTCGAGAAAAATCATCGGCTGCTGCCAGATTTTGGGCCACATAGTCAGCCCCCAAAGTGGCTTTGCGCTGTGCCAATCCTTTGGCAAAAAGATCTTCATCAAAAATCGACATTTTTGTCCTTACTGGCACTTGGCCTATTTAAGTTTGTATTTCATGGCATGCGGGGCAAGGGCTCATGCGCTAAGCAGCCCTTTAAACCACTGCACAAAAGCCTGTGCAGGGGCACTGTCGGGTCTTTGGGCTAAAAAATAGCCCTCTTGTCCAATAAAATCGATATCCTGCATCACCTGCAATTGCCCCAGTGCAACTGAATTTTGCGCGAGAATGGAACTGACCAACGCAATACCAACCCCTTGTTGTGCTAAATTCAGTGCCATTCCGTAGGAATCTACAAAATAGTGTGGGGCGGGTAGGGGGGCTATTTTTGCGGCTTGCCCATAGTGGCTCCATCCTTCAAGAGTACCGACCGACTCAATCAACGGGCCAGTTGTCAGGCTGCCCACAAATGCGGAGCTGGCCACCGCGATCAGTCGATCAGGCAGGCGCTGCGCCCCTTGGCCCACCTGTTTTTGTGACCCAAAGCGCAGCTCAACATCGGCCGAGGCGCTGGCGAATTCGTCAGGCCAAACCATGCTGAGCATCCGCAATTTAAAGCTGGGGTGCAGTGCATGAAACTGGGCCAAATGCGGCGCGATGATCCACTGCGCAATTGAAACCGAGCAGGCAATCGTGACCAGCCCCTCTTTGGGTTTTGGATCAAACATCCGCCCCGCAGCGTCCAGGTCATTCAAGGCGGCCTCGATCTTGGGCACGAGTTTTCGCCCCGCATCGCTTAGGGCAAGGCCACGCGGCTTGCGCACAAAAAGTTGGACCCCAAGGCGCGCTTCAAAGGCACGGATTTGCTGGCTTACGGCTGATTGCGTCATGCCAAGTTCGACAGCGGCATGGGTGAATTTCAAATGACGCGCCGAGGCCTCAAAGACACGAAACCAATTCAAAGGGGGCGGTGTTCGGCGCATCTATAACCTTGGTATAAGTTTAACTAATATGTATGCCCTGCGATTGTTCATTTGTCAAACTCACCCCCGGTTTGCAAAGATGGCACCAATCAAGGGGGGGCCATGCAGCCAGAAATTCGCAAATTCGTAACCTATGATGAAGAGGTTTTGATCGAAGGGTTTAAAGTCGCCGCCAGCCCGTGGCGCATGTTTGCTGTCGCCGCTGTTGTAAAAAACCCTTGGTCGGGACGGTATGTTGCGGATCTCACTCCCGAGATACGCGCTTATGCCCCAGTTCTAGGCTCGGAGTTGACAAGACGAATGCTTGCCCTAGCTGGCGGTGGCGATTATATCGAAGCCTATGGAAAGGCAGCCGTGGTTGGCCTTGATGGTGAGGTCGAGCATGCCTCAGGCTTGATCCATACTTTGCGTTTTGGCAATGCCTACCGCCAAGCGGTTGGGGCAAAATCCTATTTGGCTTTTACCAATACGCGCGGCCCCGCAAATGCCGCTATCATGGTGCCCTTGATGGATAAAAATGATGCAGGCCGCAGGTCGCATTATTTGACTTTGCAATTTGCCATTCAAGATGCGCCGCGTCCAGATGAGATTGTGATCGTGCTAGGTGCTGCGACCTCGGGGCGACCGCATCATCGGATCGGTGACAGGTATCAAGATTTGAAAGATTTGGGACATGACCTGGACAACCCAGCCGCGCTTTAAACAGGCGGGTTTGGCCATGATCACAAAGCCAATCCCGCACTGTACCGATCTGAGCTTGGTCTTTTTGCACGGCGTTGGTCTGCGCGCGGAAGCATGGGGCGCGCAAATCGCAGCCTTCGCGGGGCGACATTCTATTTTGGCCTTTGACATGGCCGGCCATGGAGAAAGTGCTGCTTTCGACGCACCCGTACACACGCTTGATGCGTTTTTAGAGCCTATCATCCGCGCACTTGACGCCGAAGCATGCACCCCAGCAATGATAATTGGCCACTCTATGGGGGCGATGTTGGCGCTGCGTTTGGCAGTAAAACGCCCTGATCTGGTAAGCGCAGTGGTAGCCTTGAATGCCGTCTATCGGCGCAGCGAAGATGCCAAAACTGCAATCATGGCGCGTCTGGACGCCCTAAAGGACGATCAACCCCTTGACCCGAATCCCGTCCTTGCTCGCTGGTTTTCGAATAAAACAACCCCTGAAGCCATTGCGTGCCAAAGCTGGTTGGCGCAGATGGACCCCAAAGCCTATCACGCCGCTTACCATATTTTTGCCAAAACTGACGGGCTGAGTGACGCCGATTTATCATGTGTAACCTGCCCCGTGCTGTTCATGACGGGCGCGCTTGATCCAAACTCAACCCCCGCCATGAGCGAAGCGATGGCGAAAGCCACCCCAATAGGGCAAAGCCTTGTCCTCGCAGGGGCCGCGCATATGATGCCGATGACGCATTCTGATGCGGTCAATCGCGCAATTGCTACGCTAGTTGACGGGGCAAGTGCCATAGAAAGGATCTGACGATGGAATTCTCACTTTTTGCACATATGGAAAGGCTTGACCCGCAGACACCCCATCAAGCGCTTTATGGGGAATTTATTGAGCTTTGTCAGTTGGCCGACCAGGGAGGTATGCGTGCAATCTGGACGGGCGAGCATCACGCCATGGAATTCACCATCGCCCCCAATCCGTTCTTATCGATTGTAGATCTGGCCCATCACACAAAAAACGTCAAACTGGGTACAGGCACGGTTGTGGCCCCCTTTTGGCACCCGATCAAACTGGCGGGCGAAGCTGCGGCTACTGATCTTATGACGGGCGGGCGTCTTGAGCTGGGTATGGCACGCGGTGCTTATACCTATGAGGCCGAGCGCCTCATGCCGGGAATGGATGCCTTTACCGCAGGACAAATGCTGCGCGAAACGGCCCCTTTGTTGCGCAAACTTTGGCAAGGCGACTGCGCACATGAGGGGGATTTTTATCAATTCCCTTCGACCACCTCGTCTCCCAAACCGTTGCAAAGTGACGGCCCGCCCATCTGGATTGCGGCGCGCGATCCCAATAGCCATGAATTCGCGGTGAAAAATGCATTTAACGTTCAAGTGACTCCGCTTTGGCAAGGTATGTCTGAGATCGAAAGCCTAATGGCGCGTTTTGAAGCTTCTGTTATCAGTCAAGAGGTCAAACGTCCCAAAATCATGCTGTTGCACCATACCTATGTCGCCAGAGACAGCGCCGATCTTGAGCAAGCGGCCAAAGAGCTTCAGCGCTATTATTGCTATTTCGGCGCATGGTTTCAAAATAAGCGCCCCGTGACACAAGGGTTGATCGACCCGCTGAGTGATCAAGAAATTGACGCCAATTCAATGATGGCCCCCGAAAATTTGTTGCGTGACCTGACCATTGGCACCAAAATGCAGGTCATAGATAAATTGAAACGTTATGAAGATTTGGGCTATGATGAATTTTCATTCTGGATCGACAGTGGTATGAATAGCGACCGCAAAAAAGCATCGCTTCATCGGTTTATTGATGATGTTATGCCCCATTTCAACAGGTAGCCCCATGACCCTTTTACCTCACTATCAGATGTTCATCGACGGTGCTTGGTGCGAAGGAGCCTCAGGCCAAGTGCGCGACAGTATCAATCCTGCAACGGGAGCTGTTTGGGCACGCTTTGCCTGTGCCGACCATCAAGATGTCGACCGCGCGGTTGCAGCGGCAAAACGCGCCCTTGTGGCACATGACTGGGCCTTTATGACTCAGACCCAACGGGGTAAATTACTTTACCGTTTGGCTGATCTGTTGGAAGCAGCAGCCCCTCATTTGGGCCAGTTGGAAACGACTGATAGCGGCAAGCTTTTGGCTGAGACGGCGGCGCAGACTAAATATGTGGCCGATTACTATCGCTATTATGCTGGCTTGGCAGATAAAATCGAAGGGGCAGTTTTACCTATTGATAAACCAGATTTGCACGTTTTTACCAAACATGTCCCCATTGGCGTGGTGGCAGTGATTGTGCCTTGGAATGCGCAAATGTTTTTGACCGCCACCAAGCTTGGCCCCGCTTTGGCGGCCGGATGCACAGTTGTGATTAAAGCCTCTGAGATGGCTCCCGTGCCGATGTTGGAATTCGCCCGTTTGATCGACCGTGCGGGCTTTCCCAAAGGCGTGGTCTCGGTGATCACGGGCGATGGAGATAATTGCGCCGCCCCTTTGACGCGCCATCCAGATATTGACCGTATCGCGTTTACGGGGGGCAGCCAAACAGCGCGCCATGTGATCCGAAATTCGGCGGAAAATTTTGCCGTCACTTCGCTTGAACTGGGGGGGAAATCGCCGATTTTGGTCTTTGATGATGCCGATCTTGACGCAGCGACCAATGGGTTGATCGCAGGTAATTTTGGGGCCTCGGGGCAATCTTGTGTGGCGGGGTCGCGCGGATTGGTGGCCCGCGGTGTCTATGATCAGATTGTAGATTTAATCAGCGAAAAGGCGAAGTCCATTATCGTTGGTGACCCGCTTGATGCCCAAACCCATGTTGGTCCGCTGTGCACCAAG
>DPZQ01000226.1:0-221 GCA_003536295.1 Rhodobacter sp.
TCAAGTAACAATGCCTCGTGCGAAGTGTAAAAATCAACCTGAGCCAATTGATAGGCAGTCGCCCCATCAACTCCCGCCGCTGACATAAAGTCTAACGCATCTGAAATTCTATTAGATATTTCGCGATAGCGTTCGGCCTTGTCATGCTCTGCAAAGCCCAAAGTCCAGGAATGCACACGATGAATGTCGGCAAAACCACCCGTCGAAAAGGCGCGCAAAAG
>DPZQ01000226.1:446-6549 GCA_003536295.1 Rhodobacter sp.
AGCATAACGCGGAAAGTGTCACGAATGTTATCTGCGTTAAATTCGGCGAAACTTTCGGCACAATCCCCACCTTGCAGCAAAAAAGCTTTCCCCATTGAGGCCATGGACAGCTTGTCCTTCAAGCGACGCGCCTCACCTGCAAAAACCAAAGGAGGATATTTGGACAACTGGGCCTCAACCGCTTTAAGGGAATCGCCATCGAGATAGTCAGGCATCTGAACCCTGGGTTTCGTCCGCCAGTCCGATTTTTTCCAAGCTTGAGCCATGATATTATCCCTATTTAATGTATGGATTTTATAGGTCGACGTCAGTCCCTTGCCAAGCGGCAAATCAGAAGATTCCCCTTGTGAGCGCTGAAAAAAGCTTTATCGGTGTACCAAAATCGGCACAAATAGGTCGCAAAATGATTTCACCAGAAATGAAAGCCACCCGCACAATTCCAAAGGCACCACAAAAGCGGTTTGTGTTTTTGTTGTTAAATGAATTTACAATGATGTCTTTTTCCAACGCGCTTGAGCCGCTGAGGCTGGCTAACCGCATTGCCGAACGTACGCTTTACACTTGGGCTTTGGTGGGCGAAGGCGGCGAAATAGCCACCTGTTCGAATGGTGTAAGTTTTAAGCTGGATATGGGCTTAGAAGATGTGGGCAAAGACGATATAATCATGGTGTGCGGTGGAATTAATGTGCAGCGCTCCTCAACCAAAGGTGTTTTGGCTTGGTTGCGCAAAGAGGCACGGCGCGGCATAACTATAGGCGGGCTTTGCACAGGTGCGCATTGCTTGGCTAAGGCGGGCCTTCTTTCGGGTAAAAAAGCGACAATACATTGGGAAAATCAAGACGGCTTTTTTGAAGAGTTTGAAGACGTTAATCTTACAAAATCCGTTTTTGTGATTGATGGCAATCGTATTACCACAGCGGGGGGCACTGCCTCGTTAGATTTGATGCTTAAGTTAATTGCTACCGATCACGGTAATGATTTGGCAAATAATGTGGCCGATCTTTTGATCTATTCATCTATCAGAACCGACCAAGACGTGCAGCGCCTATCTATTCCGACCCGCATTGGTGTACGCCATCCAAAATTAAGCCAAGTGATCTTACTGATGGAAAAAAACATCGAAGATCCTATAAGCCCTGCCGAATTAGCCGATATTGTGGGTATGTCAACGCGCCAGCTTGAGCGTTTGTTTCGTCGTTATCTGAACCGTTCACCCAAACGCTATTATATGGAGCTGCGCCTGTCAAAAGCCCGTAATTTATTAATGCAAACGGATATGAGCGTCATTAATGTAGCACTCGCTTGCGGTTTTGCTAGCCCTTCGCATTTCTCAAAATGCTACCGCTCACACTATAACACCACCCCATACCGCGAACGTGGCTCACAAGGCACGACTAATTTTGGAAAACTATCAATATAACCTCAAAAAAACTATCCGATTCTACAGCGTTCAGACATCTGTTGACGGACGAAGTTGAAAAAGTGTGTAATAAAGTGCTTAATATAGATTTATAAACTGAAATCTATCTATATTAAAAAAAGTTATCGACTAATCTTTCATAACTTAAGTGAAAATGACTAAATATTTTTAGTTCTACTCAACCATTATCCTACAATCATAATATAAATTTATAAGCCTTAAAATTCAATTAAAATCAGGAAATATTCCTTTTTTATTAGTAGTAAATATTAGCCGAAATTGGCTAAACAGCTTTTTTTAGTTTTGAACTGATAATTCTAAGCGTACAAAAATGAAACCAAAATATCTTCATATTGGATTAACATCTTTAAATTTGATCAAACATTATTTTTACTTTACGATAACTGAAAGAATGAAGTAAAAACCTTCATCTTTTCGTAAAACTTTAACTAAAATATGGGAGCTGAAAATGAAAAAATTATTAATGGTAACTACTGCAATTTACGCTTTTTCTGGCGCTGCAATTGCTGAAGAAGTGAAAATTGGTGTCTTACTTGGTTTCACAGGGCCGCTTGAATCAATCACACCAGCAATGGGCGCAGGCGCTGAGTTGGCTATGGCTGAAGTAACAGCCTCTGGAAAATTAATGGGGGGCGCGACGGTTACCTCTGTCCGCGGCGATTCTACATGTGTTGACGCAGCGGCTGCGACATCAGCGGCTGAGCGTTTAGTTACCTCGGACAAAGTCTCTGCTATTATGGGCGCTGACTGTTCCGGCGTTACAGGTGCTATCTTGCAAAATGTTGCGCGTCCGAACGGTATTGCGATGATCTCGCCTTCAGCAACTTCACCAGCTTTATCAACTGCAGAAGATGATGGCCTGTTCTTCCGTACGGCTCCATCTGACGCGCGACAAGGTGTTGTTATGACCGAGGTTCTTATGGATCGGGGTATTAAAAATGCAGCATTAACCTATACAAACAACGATTATGGTAAAGGTTTAGCTGACGCCTTCCAAGCCGCCTTCGAGGCTGCTGGTGGTACGATTACAATTTCAACATCGCACGACGAAGATAAAGCCGACTATTCTTCCGAAGTTGCATCTTTAGCAGCGGCTGGTGGCGACATTCTTGTTGTTGCGGGCTACGAAGCCGGCGCAGGCCGTGCAATCATTCAATCGTCACTTGATTCAGGTGCTTTTGAAACATTCGTTTTACCAGATGGTATGGTTGGTCAATCGTTGGTTGATACGATCGGCGCAGGCCTTGAAGGTTCGTTTGGTCAATATCCAGGCACTGACAGCCAGGGCGCTGAAATGTTCCAAGCTCTTGCAACAAGTGCTGGCTTTGACGGCACAGGTGCATTTGCACCAGAATCATATGATGCAGCAGCTTTGATCATGTTGTCTATGGCCGCAGCCAACTCAACAGTCTCAAAAGACTGGGCTGGAAAAGTCATGGATATAGCAAACGCTCCCGGAGTTGAGATTTTCCCAGGCGAGCTTGGCAAAGCTTTAGATCTTATCGCAGCTGGCACCGACATCGACTATGTTGGCGCAACGGCTGTTGACCTGATCGGCCCTGGCGAATCTGCAGGCAACTACCGCGAGATCGAAATAAAAGGCGGTAAAATCGAAACTGTTCGCTTCCGTTAATCAACGCAAAATAAAAAACAACGGCTCGGGGAAACTCGGGCCGTTGTTTTACGCAGAGACCAAAGATGCTTGGAGAATTTTATGATTGTTGTTGAAGATCTGCACAAACATTTTGGCGGTTTTCATGCTGTTGACGGGGCAAGTTTAAAGATTGAAACGGGGTCTATAACTGGATTGATCGGTCCAAATGGCGCAGGAAAAACAACTCTTTTCAACGTTATAGCTGGAAATCTTAAATCAACCTCCGGTCGTGTTCTCATGGACGGTGAAGAAATCACCGGCCTTGCCCCACATGAACTTTTTAAAAAAGGCCTGCTGCGCACATTTCAAATCGCCCATGAGTTTGGCTCTTTAACTGTGCGCGAAAACCTGATGATGGTCGCTGGCGCACAAAGCGGTGAAAACCTGCTTAACGCCTGCTTCAACCGCAAGGCAATCAAAGCCCAAGAAGAAGCGTTGAGCGCCAAAGCTGATGAAGTGCTGGCGTTTTTAACCATTTCGCATCTGGCAGATCAACGTGCGGAGCATATTTCGGGCGGTCAAAAAAAGCTTCTTGAGCTTGGTCGCACCATGATGGTTGATGCCAAAATCGTTTTTCTCGATGAGGTGGGCGCAGGCGTAAACCGCACGCTTTTGAACACAATTGCAGATGCTATTTTGCGCCTAAACCGAGAAAAAGGTTATACTTTTTGCGTAATTGAGCATGACATGGACTTTATCGCTCGCCTCTGCGACCCCGTCATTTGTATGGCCGAGGGGCGGGTTTTGGCTCAAGGCACCGTGGACGAGTTGAAGAATAATGACCGCGTAATTGAAGCCTATTTGGGCACGGGGCTAAAGAATAAGGTGGCACATAATGGCTGAACCGTTTTTGATCGGCGACACGATGACGGGTGGCTACGGCTCTAGTGATATTTTGAACGCCTGCACCATTGCAGTAGAAAAAGGTGAAATTGCTGTAATTGTGGGTCCGAATGGCGCGGGGAAATCAACTGCGATGAAAGCTATTTTTGGGATGCTGAGCCTACGCGGCGGCTCGGTGCGGCTGAAAGGCGAAGATATCACCAAACTCAGCCCGCAAGACCGTGTGTCAAAAGGCATGGGCTTTGTGCCGCAAACGCATAATATTTTCACCTCGATGACTGTGGAAGAGAATTTAGAAATGGGCGCTTTTTTGCGCCGTGATGATATCAACGGCACGTTAAACCAAGTCTATGATCTGTTTCCGATTTTACGCCAAAAACGCTATCAGCCTGCGGGTGAACTTTCGGGTGGGCAGCGCCAACAGGTGGCCGTTGGTCGTGCCCTGATGACCGAACCGTCGGTATTGATGCTGGACGAGCCGACCGCAGGTGTTAGCCCTATTGTGATGGATGAACTATTTGATCGTATTATTGAAATTGCCCGCTCGGGAATTTCAATTTTGATGGTCGAACAAAATGCTCGCCAAGCGCTCAATATTGCCGATAAGGGCTATGTTTTGGTGCAAGGGGCAAACCGGTTTACCGATACGGGTGCAGCATTGATGGCGGATGACGACGTGCGTCGTTCCTTCTTGGGGGGTTGAGATGGACCAGTTAAACGCGCTGATTGTCTTTTTGAATTTTGTTTTTGTGCCAGGGCTGACCTACGGAGCGCAACTTTCGCTTGGGGCCTTGGGTGTAACTTTGGTTTACGGCATTTTGCGCTTTTCCAACTTTGCCCATGGCGACACGATGGCCTTTGGCACGATGGTGACCATTCTTTTTACATGGTGGTTCCAGTCGATGGGATTGCATTTTGGCCCCTTGCCCACCGCCCTATTGGCGATGCCCTTTGGCATCTTATTCACGGCTTTGTTTGTTTTGGGCACCGACCGTGTGGTTTACCAATTTTATCGCAAGAAAAAGTCTGTTTCGACTATTCTGGTTATAGTCTCGGTTGGGGTGATGTTTGTGATGAACGGGCTCACGCGCTTTATCATTGGAGTTGAAAACCGCAATTTTGAAGATGGAGAACGGTTTTTGATTACAGCGCGTGATTTCAAAACCCTCACGGGTTTGGACGAGGGGCTGGCCATAAAAACCACCCAAGTGATCACCGTTGTGGTGGCCATTTTGGTTGTGGCGGCGATGTTTTGGTTTTTAAACCGCACACGCACTGGAAAATCGATGCGCGCCTTTTCTGATAATGAGGATTTGGCTCTTCTGTCAGGCATCAACCCCGAGCGGGTAGTGCAAGTCACCTGGATACTTGCTGCCACTTTGGCCACGGTTGCGGGCGTGCTTTATGGGCTAGATAAATCATTTAAACCCTTCACTTATTTTCAACTTTTGTTACCGATTTTTGCTTCGGCCATTGTGGGTGGGCTTGGCAATCCTTTGGGTGCAATCGCAGGCGGTTTCATCATTGCCTTTAGCGAAGTGATGGTCACCTATGCGTGGAAAAAAGTCGCCACCTATGCGTTACCCGACAGCTGGGCCCCTGATGGGCTTTTGCAGCTTATGTCAACGGATTATAAGTTTGCGGTCAGTTTTTCGATTTTAATCTTGGTGCTTTTGTTCATGCCTACCGGATTATTTAAGGGAAAATCAGTATGAATTTAAGATCCGTCGCACTTTTCGCGGGCCTTGCCCTTATGTTCATTCTGACGGGGCAGTTACAAAGCTGGAACTTGTCACTCAGCATCTTAAATACCGCTTTATTGGCCGCTATCATGGCGATGGGCGTCAATATGCAATGGGGCTTCGCGGGGCTTTTTAACACGGGCATCATGGGCTTTGTAGCGCTTGGGGGACTGGCGGTTGTACTTGTCTCATCCGAGCCGGTTCCCGATGCTTGGCGCGCTGGCGGGCCGGGTGTTTTAGCCGCTTTGATTTTGGGTGTTTCCATCATCAGTCTGTCTATCATAGCCTATAAAAAACTGCCGGCAGGGCGGAAACGCACTTGGGCGATGATTGTGATTTTGGGGGGTGGCTTTTTCCTCTTTCGTGCCGCCTTTGACGGGCCCGTGGCCTTGGTCGAGTCGGTAAACCCCGCCACCTCGGGCA
>DPZQ01000150.1 GCA_003536295.1 Rhodobacter sp.
GAAAGCCATGATGCCGCCCACGCTTTGGGCTACCGCGTCATTCCCATTCGGCTTTTGGCTATTATGTTTGGCGGCGCGATGGCGGGCTTGGGCGGGGCCTATATTGCGCTCATCCGCGTACCGCAATGGACGGACGGCATCACAGCAGGCGCAGGCTGGATCGCCCTTGCCATCGTGGTCTTTTCTAGCTGGAAACCTTGGCGCATTTTACTAGGTGCCTATATTTTCGGCGGCATTACGGTTTTGCAGCTTAATCTTCAAGCAGCAGGCGTAAGAATTCCTGTTGAGTACTTGTCGATGTCACCTTATCTGTTAACAATACTTGTATTGGTGATTATGTCAGCCGATCGAAAAAGGGCGGCTTTGGCGGCCCCTGCTTCGCTTGGACAAATTTTTCATACCACGCGCTAACGCGTATTCTGGGCCTATGCCCTATTTTAAAGGAGTAACTTATGAACCGCAGAATGCTTCTCTCGACCGCAGCTTTTGGCCTTGGCTTGGCGGCAACAGGCAAAGTCGCCTTTGCACAAGACAAAGTCAAAGTAGGTTTCGTTTATGTTGGCCCCATCAATGATGGTGGCTGGTCTCAACACCACCACACGTCAGCGGTTGAGGCGACATCTACATTCGGCGACAAAGTCGAATTCGTCTTCCAAGAAAATGTCCCCGAAGGAGCCGACGCAGAGCGCGTTCTAACCCAAATGGCTCTGTCTGGTTGCAATTTAATTTTCACGACCTCGTTTGGCTATATGGACCCAACCATCAATGTTGCGGCCAAATTTCCTAATGTGAAATTTGAACATGCTACTGGTTACAAAACTGCTGACAATGTGTCGGTCTATTCGGCACGTTTTTATGAAGGCCGCGCTGTCACGGGCTTCTTGGCTGGCAAAATGACTAAAACCAATAAAATCGGTTATATTGCGTCATTCCCAATTCCAGAAGTTATCCGCGGCATCAACTCGACCTTTATTCACGCTCGCAAGGCCAACCCTGATGTAGAGCTTTCAGTGATTTGGGCATTTACTTGGTTTGACCCTGCGAAAGAAGCTGACGCAACCCAAGCCCTTATCGATCAAGGCGTTGACGTGGTTCTGGCCCATACAGACACAACAGCACCTTTGGCCACGCTGAAAAAATCGGGTGGTTTTGGCTTTGGTCAAGCCGCCGATATGGCCGAATTTGGTCCCGCGCCGCGCATTTCGTCGATCATCGACAATTGGGCCCCCTATTACGTTGACCGCATCCAAGCCATGCTAGACGAAACTTGGGCATCAGCCAACACTTGGGATGGTATCAGCACAGGCATGGTCGGCATTGGCGCGATTTCAAGCGCAGTGCCCGCAGATGTTAAAGCCGAAGCGGAAGCGCTGCGCGACTCGATCGCATCGGGCGCCTATCACCCGTTCACAGGGCCTTTGAACAAGCAAGACGGTTCAGCTTGGTTGGCGGATGGCGAAGTGGCAGATGATGGCACTTTGGGTGGCATGATGTTCTATGTCGAAGGCGTAAAAGGTGACATCCCTTCCTGAGGGCTTGTGATCTGAAGAATTTTAAGGCCCGCCTTCCGGCGGGCCTTTTGTTTTAAGCAAATTTCTCTTTCCCTCATCCTAACTGCATGCCATTCTGCGGCATGGATTTTGATTATATTATTATCGGCGGCGGGATTGCGGGCCTGTCATTAGGGGCAAAATTGGCAGGGGCGGGATCGCTTTTGTTAATCGAGCGCGAGACAAATCTTGGCTATCACGCTTCGGGGCGCTCAGCAGCACTTTATGAACCCAATTACGGTCCACCAGAAATCGTCGCGCTTTCCAGTGAATCAAGTGATGCGTTCCATGCGATGGCAGGTATTCTGACCCCGCGCGGTGTGATGTCGGTGGCAGGCGAAGGACAAGATGCGCTGTTTGGCCAAGACGTCGACGCAATGGATATGCAAGAAATCAGCATAGATGAAGCCTGCCACATTGTGCCTATACTAAACCCCAAAGCAGTGTGGCGCGCGGCACGGGCGGATCATGCTTGGGACATTGACACAGATTTGTTATTGCAAGGTCATGCGGCCACCCTGCGCGCCTTGGGCGGGCAGGTTGTAACCAAAGCCAACGTAACCGCGATAACGCCACAGCTCGGCGGTTGGACCATCCAAGCAGGTGATCAAACCTACAGCGGCAAAATGCTAATCAATGCGGCGGGCGCTTGGGCCGATCAGATAGCAACCCTTGCAGGCGTTAATCCGATTGGCATTCAACCGTTGCGGCGATCCATGGCGCGTATTCCCGCCCCCGGTAATCATGATGTTAGCGGCTGGCCCATGATGTTTGGTGCTGGCGAGACATGGTATGCGAAACCTGATGCGGGCGCCTTGATCGTCTCGCCCGCCGATGCCGACCTGGTCGAGCCGCAGGACGCTTGGGCGGATGATATGGTACTTGCCGAAGGCATCGCGCGCTATGAAGCGATGGTGACCAGCCCCGTCACGCAGCTTTTGGCCAATTGGGCGGGTTTGCGTAGCTTTACCCCAGATCATGTGCCCGTCATTGGGCATGACTTGATGCAGCCCAATTTCTTTTGGCTTGCAGGTCAGGGGGGCTATGGGTTTCAAACCTCGCCAGCGGCCAGTGAGCTGGCCTTTAACTTGCTCACTTGGCAGCCGTCGAACCTGTCACGCCCTTTGATTATGAAACTGTCACCGTTGCGCTTTTTGTAACGCAGCGGCATTTGTTCTAGCCGTTGATCCTAATGCGCGCATTGCTTGGATCGAAGGGGCTGTCTTCGACAACTTCTACGTCCCAAAGCGCGCGCATAATACGCACCTGCAATTTGGTACCAACGACAGCCAAATCAGGGCGTACATACCCCATGCCAATTTGCTTTCCAAAGGCAACAGACCAGCCACCCGAGGTCAGGCGGCCAATTTTTTCGTCATTCACCACCAAGGCTTCTTTGCCCCAAGGATCGCAGTCTGACGGCCCATCGATCAAAAGCGTAACGCATTTTGAGCGAATGCCCGTGGCCAACATGGCCTCTTTGCCATGAAATTCTTTTGACAGGTCAATAAAGCGGTCAAGCCCCGCTTCAATTGGAGTGGCGTCGCGGCCAAGCTCGGTTCCAAAGGCGCGGTAGGATTTTTCCTGCCGTAACCAGTTTTGTGCTCGTGCGCCCACTAGTTTCAGCCCATGCTCGGCGCCTGCGGCCATCAGCTGATCCCAAAGATAGCGTTGCATTTCAATCGGGTGGTGCAATTCCCAGCCCAATTCGCCGGTGTAGGCCACTCGAATGGCGTTCACAGGGCACATGCC
>DPZQ01000006.1 GCA_003536295.1 Rhodobacter sp.
CCTTTCGCTCAGCTGGGGCGGCAGCCGCAGCGGGCGGTGTGACAACGGTTATTGCACGTCCCGACACCAGCCCCGCAATAGACACACCCGAAATTTTAGAGTTTGTCACCCGACGAGCCAAAGATGCTGCTAATGTGCGCATTCACCACCTTGCGGCCCTTACCAAGGCGCGCGCGGGCAAAGAGATGACCGAAATTAGCTTTTTGTCGGACCTTGGGGCTTTGGCATTTTATGATGGTAATTTCGTAGTGCAAGATCACAAAGTTCTGTCGAGGGCTTTAAGCTATGCTCGCTCGCTTGGGGCTTTGGTCATTGGCCATCCACAAGATCCAAGCCTCTCGGCGGGGGCTTCGGCGACCTCGGGCAAATTTGGATCTTTGCGCGGCTTGCCTTTGGTCGATCCGATGGCCGAGCGCATGGGGCTTGAACGTGATCTGGCCTTAGTTGAAATGACCCGCGCGCGCTACCATGCTGATCAAATCACAGCGGCGGGCTCTCTCGCGGTAATTATGCGTGCGAAGGCGGCAGGACTTGACGTAACAGCGGGCATCAGCATTCACCATCTGACTTTGAATGAGCTTGATGTGGGCGATTATCGTACCTTTTTCAAATTCACCCCGCCTTTACGCAGTGAAGATGACCGCTTGGCCATGGTGCAAGCGGTGGCAGATGGGGTGATAGATGTGATCGGGTCATTTCACACGCCCGCCGACGAAGAATCGAAACGTCTGCCCTTTGAGCAGGCGGACAGCGGCGCGGTTGGGTTGCAAACGCTTTTGCCTGCAGCAATGCGGCTTTATCATGGCGGGGCGCTTAGCCTGCCGCAACTGTGGCGCGCCATGGCATTAAACCCCGCCAAGCGGTTGGGCTTGGAGCAGGGCCGTTTAACGGTCAGCGCCCCTGCTGATTTGATAGTATTTGATCCTGATGTGCCCTTTCTTTTGGACCGTAGTACGCTTTTGTCAAAGTCGAAGAACACCCCCTTTGACGGACAACGTATGGAAGGGCGCGTTTTGGCAAGTTTTGTCGCGGGTCAACAGATATTTGAATATAAAGGGTAGACCATGCCAGAAATAACGTCCTCGTTAAGTCTTTTAGCGTTGATTGCTTTGGGGGCCTATCTTCTGGGGGCTGTACCATTTGGAATTGTAATTACGCGAGGCTTGGGCTTGGGCGATTTGCGCCAAATCGGGTCAGGAAATATTGGAGCGACCAACGTATTACGGACGGGTAATCGCTGGGCCGCTTTGATGACTTTGTTGCTTGATGCTGGCAAGGGCGGCATTGCGGTGGTCATCGCACGTCAATTTGGCCCAAGCGACGCAGAACAGTTGGCCGCTTTAGCTGCGTTTCTAGGGCATTTATTCCCTATTTGGTTGGGTTTTCGCGGCGGCAAAGGGGTGGCGACCTTTTTGGGTACGCTTATCCTTTTAGCTTGGCCGGTGGGTTTGGCCAGCTGTGCCACTTGGCTCGTGACTTTTGCGCTGACGCGCATATCTTCGCTTTCAGCACTGATTGCGGCGCTAAGCGTGGTATTTTGGTTGGGTATTTCGGGTTACAGCGATATGATCGCATTGGGGGCCAGTTTGGCAGCCCTGATACTTTGGCGCCATGAAGCCAATATCAAACGGCTGTTGGCCGGTATAGAACCTAGGTTCACAAAAAAGCAATAAACTTAGGCTAAAGTTCGGCAGCTTGGTAAATCGGGCGAAGATCGCACTTCCATGCACCGTGATAAAGAGTAAGAAAGCGGTCGGCTTGGGTGCTTTTGGTGGCAATATTTTGCATCAAAGGCGCCAAAAAGGCTTCTTCGCCTAAGCCGCGCTCGGCCAAACCTGCATGGGACAAAGCCACCGCAGCATGGGCAAGATCGATCATTGCAACACCGTCAACGAGTGCGTCTAGCCCGTCAACACTAGCAGCCACGCGCAAAGCTTCACGCGTCGCCTCGTCAAACCCTTTGACCAGGTCCCACGCAGCATCAAGTGCAGCGGAATTATACATCAGCCCCACCCAAAAAGCAGGCAGAGCATTAATATGGGCCTGATTGCCCACATCTGCGCCGCGCATTTCTATATATTTTTTTACCCGTGCTTCGGGGAATACGGTTGTCATATGGTCGGCCCAATCTGACATGCTGGGTACTTCACCGGGCAACGCCGGCAATTCCCCATTCAAAAAGTCACGAAAAGACTGCCCCAATGCATTTATATATTTTCCGTTACGATAAACGAAATACATCGGCACATCCAAAACCCAATCAACATAGGCTTCAAAGCCCATGCCACTTTCAAAAGCAAAGGGTAACATGCCTGTGCGCGCCGCATCTAAGTCACGCCAAATGCGCGAGCGCCAAGACTTATGGCCATTGGGTTTGCCGTCAAAAAATGGGCTATTCGCGAAAAGGGCTGTGGCCACGGGCTGTAACGACAACGCCACCCGCAATTTCTTCACCATATCAGATTCTGAACTATAGTCTAAATTCACCTGCACTGTGCATGTTCGATACATCATTTGGGTTCCATGCGTGCCAACTCGGCCCATATAATCGGTCATCAAACGATATCTGCCCTTGGGCATAACTGCCACCTCGTCTCCGCGCCACTCGGGGGCGGCACCAAGGCCCATAAATTTGGCCCCAATTTTATCGCCAATCTGATGCAACTCGTGCAAATGCTGTTGAAGTTCGGCGGCCGATTGATGCAAATTTGTAACCATCGCACCCGAAAGCTCAAATTGCCCGCCCGGTTCTAGCGAAATATTCGCTCCCGCCTTGGTAAGGCCTATTAGCTTGCCAGCTTCACGCATTTCCGACCAGCCAAAGCCGTCGCGCAAACCTTCCAGCATCGATTTAATCGAGATGTCCCCCTCATAGGGCAAGGGGCGGTGGAGGGCGTCAAAACCGAACTTTTCATGCTCAGTTCCAATGGTCCAATCAGATTTTGGTTTGCAACCAGACTCCATATAAGCGGCAAGTTGCGCTTTGGACCCTATGGTGCCACCACCGGACTGCGGAATTGACATTTCTAGTGCTCCAAATGCTGCGTTACTATTTGCTCCTCGTGTCGTTTTGTAGCGACTAAGTCAAGGCCACTCCTATGTTTGGCGAAAAGGAACCACCAAGGAAGCATGTTTCCGCCAAATGACGGGGCCAAATCGCACCTGGCCAAAGGGGTTTGGCAGGCTTGTCACTTTGGCCAAAGGATCGTGCACTCTAGGTTCTGCGTGCACCTTTAGAGATTTCTTCTCAAGTGCGCGCACCAGATCAATCGAATCAAGGCCAGGCAGAGCGGTAAAAGCATCAAACAGACGTTCCGCCCCAAGGGCGGAAAGAGGGATTGACAGCGCAGTGCCGTTTGATTGCACCAAATGCCAATGGCGCTGACCGCCCCTCTCAGACATACGAATTTCGATCAAATCACTTAACACAATCACACCACCCTCTTGCGGCGCGAAATAAGTGATTTGGCCTTCGATAACTTCAACCATTCCGACTCCGCGTCCAAAGGCAACAAATTTCATCTTCCGGCGCGCAAGCAGACCCCAAAAGACCGCAATCGATACAATCAGAGCACCCAAAAATCCCAAAAAATAGCCACCCAGCCAAATAAACCAGCCCCCAAATCCGGCCAACACAAAGGTAAGCGCCACTTCCCACCAAGGGCGTAAGAGCTCAAGCGCTTCCGGACGAATTAGGGGGCGGCTCATAGTCCAGTCCAATCACCATAGCGGATTTGCCAAAGGGTCAAAGCTGCAACTGCCGCCGTGTCCGCGCGCAAAATGCGCGGACCAAGGCGCACAGGCAGCGCCTGCGGCATGGCTAAAAGGCGAGCCTTTTCGGTTGGCGAGAAGCCGCCTTCTGGT
>DPZQ01000222.1 GCA_003536295.1 Rhodobacter sp.
GCATGACTCGCTTGGGGTGCCGCTGCGCTGCACGCAAAACCCAACGATGGGCGAAGAATGGCGCCACGGCTGGCACCCCGAACATGTGGGTGTGGCGGCGGCGCCTTCCCGCGTTTTGGTGGTGGGGGGCGGCCCTGCGGGGCTTGAGGCGGCACGGGTCTTAGGCGAACGCGGGCATCGGGTGCTGTTGGCGGAAAGTGTCCGCACCTTAGGTGGCCGCATCACCAAAGAGGCGCGCTTGCCAGGCCTAAGTGAATGGGCCCGTGTGCGCGATTGGCGCTTGCGGCAGATTGCGAAATTAAGCGCGGTTGAGGTTTTCTTGGAAAGCCACATGACCGCCCCCGATGTGCTCGAACTGGGCGTGAATCATGTGATCATTGCCACAGGTGCGGTTTGGTCCAGTGACACGGTGGGGCGGCATTCGGACACGGGGCTTGAAATGGAAGCCGCTGGTCAGATCATCAATGCTGAAACCGTGCTGGCGGGTGTTGCGATCACCGCGCCTCATATCGTGATTTATGATGATGATCATTATTATCTGGGGTCGGTTTTGGCTCTTGAGCTGCGCCAAAAAGGCCACCGCGTCACTCTTGCCACCCCCGCAGGTCGATCCTGCGATTGGGGGCAATGGACGACTGAGACCGAACAATCGAACGCAGAACTAACCGCCGCAGGCGTGGAAATCTTACCCAATGTTATGTTAAGTGCCGCCCCCAAAGGTGCAGCGCGACTTATGAATGTGCTAACAGGAAGGGTGCAGGATTTAGCTTGCGACGCTATTATCCCACTCACACGGCGCTTGCCTGTGCTTTCGCTTTATGACGACTTGCAATCCCAGCCTGCGGCCTTAAAGGTGGCGGGCATTGGGTCATTGATCCGCATAGGGGACGCAGAGGCGCCCAATATCATTGCCGCCGCCGTACAAAGCGGCTACCGTGCCGCGATGGATTTGGGCGAAGATATTGATTTGGCGCAAAAATACGGGCGGCGCGAACATAGTGTTTAGAGCCTATCAGGCATGTCATAAACAATGAAATCGCTTTTTTGCGCCATTGTGTCGTAGAGGCGCCGGCCTGGCGTGTTGAACTCTTGCGTCATCCAATAAAGCCCTTTGGTGCCAGAGTTTTGGGCGCGGTCTTGCACGGCATGGATCAAAGCGCGCCCAACACCTTGGCCGCGCAAGTTGGGGGTCACAAATAAATCCATCAAATAACAGGTATCTTCCAGCGCCCAAAGATTGCGGTGAAATAGGTAATGCGCAAGCCCAACCGCCACACCATTTGACAGGGCAAGAAGCCCGCTGAATTCGCGCGCGTCAGGGCTAATCAGCCGCGCAAAGGCGGTTTCGAACACATCAACAGCCAAAGTGGTTTCGTAAAAGTCCAAATACTGCAGCCAAAGCCCGCGCCACGCGGCTTGATCGCTTGCCAAAAGCGGGCGCAGGGTTAGGCCCGCTGTCATGCCGCTTCACGGGCCAGATCGGCGGTCACGATTTCAAGCGCTTTTTCTAAAATATCAAACATCTCGTCAATTTGGGCATGGGTGATGATCAGCGGCGGGGAAAACACGGCCATATTGATGAGCGGGCGAACCAAAAGACCCATTTCTTCGCAGGCCACATCGATGCGTTCCCCAAGTGAGCGCTCTGCCTCTAGGTTCTCGGCGCGGCATTCAATGCAGCCCAAAAGTCCCATCCCGCGGGCATCGCCCACTAGAGGGAATTTTTTGAGAGCGCGTAAACGATCTTGAAAATGGGGGGTAATTTTGCGTACATGTTGTAATAACCCCTCGTTTTCAATGATTTCAATATTCTTTAGCGCTGCCGCACAGCTGACTGGATGGCCAGAATAAGTATAGCCATTTGCATAGGATGAGGGAGACCCAAGATTGCTCATTTGTTCCATAACGCGGTCAGAAATGATGCAGGCGCCCAATGGTAAATAGCCAGATGTCAGGCCTTTAGCACAAGTGATCATGTCAGGTTCAATGCCAAACACGTCGCTTGACGCAAACCAATGCCCCAAGCGGCCAAAGCCCGTTACCACCTCGTCCGAGATGTAAAGAATATCGTTCTCACGGCACAGATCAAAGGTGCGTTTATGATAGCCAGGGGCCGGCACAATCACGCCGCCCGATGCCAAAACTGGTTCTGCAATGAAAGCACCGATGTTTTCGGCCCCCAGTTTGGCGATGGTGCGCGCCAGATCAGTTACTTTTTCGTCGCACCATTCGTCGACACTCATTCCATCTGGGCGACCGTAAGGGTTCACGTCAGGTAGTAAGTGCACAAGTCTTGTTTCAAAGTCGAAATGGCTTTTGTCGCGTTCTTTGCCTGTGACCGAATGGGCTAGATAGGTAGAGCCGTGGTAGCCTTTTTCACGGGCGATGATCAGTTTCTTGTTGGGCAGGCCACGGCGATTATTCAGATATTGCATCGTGCGCAAAGCCGTATCCACGGCCGTTGATCCGCCCGTTGTCAGCAGTACATTGTTTAGATCACCAGGGGCCAATTCGGCCAATTTCTTGCACAAAAGCACCGAAGGTTGCGTGGCCGAAGAAAATGGCGAGCTATAGGGAATTTTCATAACCTGTGCTGAAATTGCATCAGCCATTTCTTGGCGGCCATAACCAATTTGCGTACACCACATGCCGCCTGGACCATCCAGATAGCGCTTACCAGCCGCATCCCAAATGTAAATGCCTGCCGCAGAATCAACAAGCATCGTTTCATAGCCGCGCCAATTATCCATTGCCGCCCAAGGGTGGATTTGATGCATGCGATCCCAATCCAATAAAGTAGCGGTGTCGGGGTGATTTTTTCCCGTGGTTTTGGGAATCTGGTTCATAGGATTTCCTAACTTAAAAAGGTTTGGGTGGTGTGGCGCGGGAGCGGGCATTCTGGAAAAATGGCTTATTTTCAATTTCCACTCGCACCAATCGTTTGTCCCATTGGCCTTCTTTGTTGATGTATATTTCCGCCCAAAGGTCGTTTTTGATTGTGTCGCCGTAAGGGGCTTTGAATTCGGCCAAAGCGATGTTGCGCTTGGTTGTGGGCGACCACACCCCCGAGGTCACGTGACCCACTTCATGCTTTTTCTTATAATAGATCAAAGCACCGTCAGCGGGTTTAAAGCCGCCAATGTCGATTTTGCGCAGATGGTGGCTGGGTCCGGTTTGCGCTTCGGTCAATAGAGCGCGACGGCCGTTGAAATGGCCTTTTTTAAAATCAATCATCTTGCTTGCGCCTAGCGCAATGGGCGAGCGCCCGCGCCCCAACCGCACGGCGTGGTGCACGGGCTGAAAGTCAAACCCCGCCGCCATAAAGCCTGCTTCAATACGGCAAATATTGAGCGCTTCAAACCCAATGGCGCGTAGGCCCCAGTGATGGCCCGCCCCCCATAAACGATCCCAAAGCGCTAGCGCTTGGTCGTTGCTAGTCCAAAGCTCATAGCCCAAATCACCCGTAAAGCCAGTGCGTGAAATCCAAAGCCCTGGTTCCACTTCGCACCAGTCAAAAGGTTTCATATCGCCCACGGAAATCCCCGCGTCCGAAAGCAAGGAATATGAGGTTGGGCCCTGCAAAGAAAGTGCGGCCACGTTATGGCTTTCGTCTTTTATTGTGACTTCAAAGCCCCAAGCGGTGTCAATCAGCCAAGTCAGCATCGATTCCTGACAGCAAAGCCGAAAATCCTGTGCACTATAGCGAAAAAGCGTACCGTCATCGATCAGATTGCCGTCTTCGTCGCACCATAAAACATAGCTCACACGGCCATCGCGGATCTTGCCGATGTCACGCGTGACAAGGCGATTTACGACCAAAAGGGCGTCTTTGCCCTTGATGCGGTATTTATGCATGGGACTGATGTCAAACAGCGTGGTTTGGTTGCGAATAGCAAAATATTCAAATTCTAGTGTGTCCATCACACCTGCCGAAATATAACCTGCCCAATTCATCCATTTTTTGGCGCGGCTTAGCGGTTCTAGGCGGGGGTGAAATGGGGTCTCGATCAGGCCGATGGGAACATGTTTGCTCATTTTAAGACCCCGTCTTTTATGACTTGCATAGCAGCATTGCGCCCTGCGGCTCCCATCACATCACCGCCCGGATGCGCCGTGGCGCCGCACAGGTAATAGCCCGCAGGCCCAAAGCGGTAATGCGCCAACTGGTTGGCGGGGCGGTTGGTCAGGACCTGATCAATCCCCATCTCTCCGTGGTGCCAATGCCCGCCCGGCGCGCCTGTAAGCGTTTCAATATCGGCAGGGCTTAGAACCTGTGCCTCTAAAATCAGGGCGCGGATGTTTGGTGCATAGGTTTCCAGCGTTTTTATGGCAATTTCACGCAGCTCTTGGCGCGCCGCGTCAGACCACCCGCCCTTAAGATTGTAGGGTACAAAGCTGAGTATGGCAGATAGAATATGTTTGCCATCCGTGGTGATGCTGGCATCACTTAAGGTGGGGATCACTGCTTCGATCACGGGATCTTGCGGCAATTCGCCATATTTTACGGGATTAAAGGCGCGCTCAACATAGGTAGCCGAAGGTGCTATGATCAGCCGCGCATGCGTAAGGTCGCCCTTGAGCCCCGTGAATTCGGGTACTTCGCTTAATACCAAGTTTACCTTAGCCGTGGTGCCTTTGGCCCGGTGGTGGCGCAGGCGACGGGTTGCTTCAACATCGTAATGCTCAACGCCCGCCAGCATCATGGTGGATTTGGGCCCTAGATTTGAGAGCACCGCTTTTGCCATAATCACTTCGCCAGAGCCAAGCTGAACGCCCGTGGCGCGGTCGTCCGTGACCATAACTTTTGCCACTTTCGCATCGGTGCGAATGGTCACGCCACTGTTTGAGGCTGCTTTTCCAAAGGCATCGGCCACAGCCCCCATGCCTCCTTTGGGCAATGTGACCATAGCGCCATTACCAAGGCGGTACATGAGAGTGAACACCGTGCCGGGCGCCCGGGGGCCTGCGTAAGCGCCGCGCACCGCATCGGCGGCCAGCGCCCCTGACAGGGGGCTATCCGTTAGATCATCAAGCAAATGGTCGTAAATATTCGACAAAAGCACGCGCAAAAATTCGCGCATATCTTTCTTGCCCATCAGCTTTAGGTTTAGGCCGATTTTGGTCAGACCCGCCGCTTGGGCCAGATCGGTTATGTCTTTGATGCCGCCCGCCAGCGAAGGCGGCGTTTTGGTTGACATTTGCCCCAAAAGCCCCGCGAATTTTGTAAGGCGTTGGTATATTTCAGTATATTTCGCTGCCTCGGGGTGGGATTTGCCTGCCATATCTTGCGGCGTACCGTCTTTTATAAGCACATGATCGCCGCTTGGCGATAGTGACACGGTGGCTAGGCTTATCAAATCAAGCGGCGCGAAAATGGTGCCTAAGCCCAATTCGCGGGCCACGGTGGGGTTAATATTGTAAAGTAAATGCGCAATTTCAGGGGCAAAAACGCCTTTCATCAGTTCAACATTTTTGGCCATGCCACCGATGCTAGACTGCGCTTCTAACACCAAAACCGCGTGGCCTTTTCGGGCCAAAGTGGCGGCTGCGGCAAGCCCGTTATGGCCCGCGCCGATCACGATGGCGTCATAGGTTTTGGGGGGCATCATATTCTCCTTAGCTTGCATAGCCGGTCATCCTGTTAGATTTGCCAAGGCCCCGCAAAATTTCTTTGGCCGCATTGGCCCCCGGAGCTGCCATCACTCCTCCGCCGGGATGGCTGGACGAGCCTACAAGATACATACCCTTAATCGGCGTTTCATATTGCGCATAGCCGGGCACAGGGCGGTTAAACAGCAGTTGATCAAATGTCAGCTCGCCTTGGAAAATATTGCCTTCAGTTAGGCCCACTTCGTTTTCAATATCCCAAGGGGTGCGAATTTCGGCATGCACCATCTTCTCGCGAATATCGGGGCAGGCCAGTTCAATCTTATCAAGCACCGTGTTGCCAAACTCTTGGCGCTTCGCATCCGTCCAATTTGCACCCGCGCGCACACCGTCAACCTTAAGGTCATAGGGGGCATATTGCACAAAGACCGTCATCATGTGTTTGCCCTTAGGCGCCATGGTGGGGTCAATTTGACTGGGGATCAGCATGTCAAAATAGGGATCTTTTGACCAAAGCCCTTCTTTCCAATCGTCATAAGCGCGCTCAAGTTCGGTTAATGAGGTTGAGCAGTGCAAGTCACCG
>DPZQ01000187.1 GCA_003536295.1 Rhodobacter sp.
AGATCTTCAGCCTCATCTTCGACTTCGATATCGCTGTCGCGCAGTACCCGAAAGGCGCAATGGCCGCAGTCCGTATAACCAGGAAAAAGCATATCGAGATGCAAAAGTAAGAGCTCTTCCATCGGTAAAAATCGATTCTCGCCTTTTTTTCCTGGTAGTTCAACAAAGCGATTTATCTGCTGAGGAATGGGCAAAAGCGCCATAAGTGCGCGTTTGTCTGACACACGCTCAAGGTCTAGCCCTAGGCAAAAACCTTCGTTCGGAATAAAAGGGAAAGGGTGCGCCGGATCAATAGCAAGGGGTGACAAGACTGGAAAGACCTTTTCTATAAAGTGCTTTTCTAAATATTTTAGATCTCGCTGAGTCAGTTTTGAGCGCGTGAGTAAAATAATGCCTTCACCCTCAAGCTCGTGGCGTAATTTACTAAAGACGGTTTGCTGCGCTTGCATGAGGCGGCGTGCCTCTTTGTCGATGGAGATCAATTGATCTGTGGGGGTGCGGCCATCTTCGGACAGTATGCCTTTCCCCGTGCGTGCCAAAGCACGCAAACCTGCCACGCGCACCGTGTAAAACTCATCTAAATTAGCCGCCGAAATTGAGATGAAACGCACCCTTTCAAGCAGCGGGATCAAAGAGTTGGACGCCTCATCCAATACGCGTCGGTTAAAGGCAAGCCAACTTAATTCGCGATTAAAAAAGCGCGCAGGGCCCATCATGTCCATTTGCCCAAGGCTCACGGCTGGTGTTAACGGGGTTCTGGTGAAATTTGCAAGTGTCATGGGTCATCTCTGCAAGGTGTTTATGAGGGTTTTATGACAACTGCGTCACATTTGCATTTGTTCTAGTATTTCCAGCGCAAAAGGGCGCGAAATTGGGCGGTTGGCAGCAAGTGAAGCGCGATCAAGCTTTTCGACTAATTCTCCCGCCCTAGCGCAAGAGCGTTCCATCCGTATGACCAAAGCTGATATCAACGCCGAAGTCACATCAATTTGGCGATCGGCGAACAGCTTCACAAGCAAAGCTTGCAACAGGTTATCGTCGGGCGCATCAAGTTTGGTGCATGCCATAGCAGCCATCCGACTGGCTAGATCTGGCAAGCTCATCCCCCAGTCACGCGGTGGCGATTTGGCGGTGATCAGTAAAAGACCGACCGCGGCACTCTGGGCATTATGCAGGTGAAAAAGCGCCTCTTGTGCTTGTGGGTAGGGGCCTAACTGGTCGGCATCTTCGACCAAAATTGCGTGGCAATCGCTTAGGCTTTCGGCCAAATCCAAAGTTAGGCTTGCTGCATGAACAGTTTGGGACGAGTGATCTCGGGCCCAGATGGCGCCCAGATGCGACTTGCCCGCACCTTTTGGCCCTTGTAAAATCATTTTACCCTGTGGCCAAAGGCCCACATCATCAATGACGCTTAGGGCATGGGCATTGGCGGGGCTGATAAAGAAATGGTCCCGAGACAAGGCCGCCTTGGTTGGCCAATCAAGCGTCAATTGCGCCATCATTTTTCTGTGCCTGCTTTACGTGAGGTGTGGCGCTTCGCTGCTGCTCTCGAGAGCTGATGATCAATGCCCAAATAAAGCGGGCTTTTCACATAGGCCCCAAGGCCAGAGCGGATCAAAACTCCTAGCGCCGCCGAGACGGGTACCGCTACCAACAGTCCGACAAACCCAAAGACCGAGCCAAAGGCTGCCAAAGACAGCATCAACCACACAGGATGCAACCCCACCGAATTGCCTACCAGACGTGGGGTGATGACGTTTCCCTCAAGAAATTGGCCCAAGGCAAAGATCGCGGCCACAATCAAAATTTGATCGGGGGCGCCCCAAAATTGGAAAAGTGCAAGCCCAATGGCCAAAGCTCCGCCCATCAAGGCGCCCACATAGGGAATAAAGGTAATCGCCCCTGCGATCGCCCCCACAATCAGGCCAAATTGTAATCCCGCCAGCATCAAGGTCACGGCATAAAAACTGCCCTGCACCACACAGACCGACAGTTGCCCACGTACAAAGGCTGCAAGAACCAAATCAATCTCATGGGCCAAGTGCCGAATGACAGGTGCGTGATCGCGTGGTAGCAGCGCATCAATGCGAGCCACCATATGGTCCCAGTCTAACAAAAGGTAAAAGGCTACGACGGGCACGACGACCAGCAAAACTAAAATATTCACAAACCCCAGCGCCGAACCCAAAAGCGAATTGATCACATCTCCGCCCCGCGCTTGGATATTCTGTCCCAAGCCGAGCAAAGTCTCGCGCACCACAGAATTCTCATCCATTAAGGTGGGGAACCGCTCTAGCAGCACCCCTTGCAGCTTACTAAACATATCAGGCGCGATATTAATCAACGCCCAAAGTTGGCGATAAAGCATTGGAAAAACGCCTAAAAATAACAAAATCACAATGATTAGACTGGCCGCCGAAATCAGCGACACCGCACTCGCACGCCCAAGGCCCCATGTCTCAAGCCGGTCTGCCACCGGATCGAGAAAATAAGCAATTGCACCACCTATCAAAAACGGCAAAAAAACTGATCCAAAGACCGAGAGCAGCACAAAAAACAATGCCAAAGCGGCCAGCCAATAAATTAATTGATGTTTGATCGGTAACGCCATGGTGCCCCCTTGGCTTTCTTTTGCCTTAGTCGGCCCTTATGGGCAAGGTTTGATTGCGAAATTCGGCGCATTTGCTTGCCCATTAGCCGCTGATCGGATAGCGAGAAGGAAATCTTTACCTCATGAGGCCAAAATGCGTTTGTCGCGATATTTTCTTCCTGTTCTAAAAGAAAACCCCTCCGAGGCGCAAATAGTCTCGCATCGTTATATGTTACGTGCGGGCATGATCAAGCAGCAGGCCGCGGGTATTTATTCATGGCTGCCTTTGGGCTTTAAAGTACTTAAGCGCGTCGAAGAGATTGTGCATCAAGAACAAATCCGCGCGGGCCACATCCCTTTGTTGATGCCCACTTTACAGCCTGCGGATCTCTGGCGTGAAAGTGGCCGCTATGATGATTACGGCCAAGAGATGTTGCGCATCAAAGACCGTCATGACCGCGATATGTTGTTCGGCCCCACGAATGAGGAAATGATCACTGACATTTTTCGCAGCCATGTATCGAGCTATAAGAACCTGCCACTGACCCTTTATCATATTCAATGGAAATTCCGTGACGAGGTGCGCCCACGCTTTGGCGTGATGCGTGGACGCGAGTTTTTGATGAAAGATGGCTATAATTTTGACCTAACGCGCGAAGATGCGCTGCATGCCTATAACCGCCATTTGGTCAGCTATTTGCGCACATATGAACGGATGGGTCTGCAAGCCATTCCAATGCGCGCTGATTCTGGCCCCATCGGCGGCGATGATACGCATGAATTTTTGGTCTTGGCTGAAACAGGCGAGTCAGAGGTGTTTTATGACGCCGCCGTCACTGATATTCGTATGGGCGCACGTGAAATTAACTATGACGACAAAGCCCAATGCCAAAGCGTGATGGAAGAGTTTACCGCCCTTTACGCCCGTACCGATGAAACCCATGACGCCGCCTTGTTTGAGCAAGTCCCCGCTGAGCGCCGCCGCTCGGCACGCGGTATCGAAGTGGGCCAAATTTTCTATTTCGGCACCAAATATTCCGAAAGTATGGGGGCGACCGTGGTCACGCCAGATGGAAGCCGCGTGCCTGTTGAGATGGGCTCGCACGGAATAGGGGTTAGCCGTTTGCTAGGCGCGATCATTGAGGCTAATCACGATGATAAAGGCATCATCTGGCCCGAAGGAGTCACGCCCTTTCATGTGGGCATCGTCAATCTAAAGCAAGGCGATGCGGGCACTGATGCTGCCTGCACCGAGATTTACCAAGCTTTGGTCGCTGCAGGCCTTGATGCGCTTTATGATGACCGCGATGAGCGTGCGGGTGCTAAATTCGCCACCATGGATCTGATAGGCCTGCCATGGCGCATCACAATCGGTCCACGCGGCCTTTCTTCAGGTGTGGTTGAACTGACGTCGCGTCGCACAGGCGTCTCGACAGAGTTTACTGCCGCCGAGGCTGTGGTAAAGCTGCTTGAAATCTATGCTGCGCATTAGCTTTGGGCCCTTCGGGGCCTTAGGTACTTGATCTTAGGTCGAAGTTGGAATGCACATGACACCTCCCCCTTTCGCTCGGTTTGAATGGATGATCGCTTGGCGCTATCTGCGGGCCAAGCGAGTCGAAGGGGGGGTGTCGGTGATGACCTGGATCAGTCTTATTGGCATCATTTTGGCGGTTTTTGCACTAATTGCGACTTTGGCCGTGCGTGCGGGCTTTCGTGCCGAGTTTGTGGATACTATCTTGGGGGCCAATGCCCATGTTTCGATCTACACGTCGCGTTATGTTGACAGTCAAGGGCAAATTACCCGCGGTTTTTCAAATGCCGTTCAAGTCGCCGACAATTTGCGCGCGGTGGCAGGCGTCTTACGCGCGGCCCCGGTCATCAAAGATCAGGCAATGGTCACCGCTAATGGCCGTAACTTAGGTGCTCAAGTCTTTGGTATGTCGCAAGAAAATCTAGCAAGCCTGCCGCG
>DPZQ01000003.1:0-3384 GCA_003536295.1 Rhodobacter sp.
CATTAATTTGGACTGGGGTCGCGACAACCGCACCACGGGCTTGCGCATTCCCATCTCAACGCCCGCCGCTAGGCGGGTAGAAAACCGCCTGCCAGGCATGGATTGCAATCCCTATTTGGGCATCGCCGCCAGTCTTGCGTGCGGATATTTAGGACTACTCGAAAAGACCGATCCCCGGGCCGAATGTGTGGGCAATGCTTACACAAGCTCTGAAGATTTGCCTTATAATCTGGGCGACGCGCTTGATGTTTTGGCACAAGACAAAGCCCTGTGTGATGTTTTGGGACAGGTCTTTTGTGGGATTTACACCTCAGTCAAACGCAATGAATATAAGGAATTCTTGCAAGTTATCAGCCCTTGGGAACGCGAGCATCTGTTGTTGAACGTATGAACCTGCTTTTCGAAAATGATACGGCAGGGCACTACCCAGCCTCTTATTATGCAGCCACAGCCACCGATACGGCCCCCATGCCTGCCTTGCAAGGCGCGCATGAAACCACAGTCTGCATTGTAGGTGGTGGATATACGGGCCTGTCTGCGGCGCTACATTTGGCGCAGGCGGGTATTGATGTCACCTTGCTTGAGGCTCACCGCGTTGGGTTTGGAGCCTCAGGGCGCAATGGGGGACAGGTTGGCTCGGGCCAAAGGCTGGATCAAATTGACCTTGAAAAGATGCTTGACCGCGCCCACGCCCACCAGCTTTGGGATCTGGCTCAAGCGGCCAAACAGCTGGTGCGAGATCTGATCACCGATCATGCGATGACGCTGACCTTTCAACCCGGCGTCGCCCACGCCTGCCGGCGCGCGCATGAGGTGGCCCATACCCACCAACTGGCGGAAAAACTGGAAAAAGACTATAATTATGATCAAAATGAGCTTTTGGATAAGGCCGCAATGCGAGATCTTATGGGCTCGCTTGCCTTTCATGGAGGTGTGATTGACTGGGGGGCGGGTCATATCCATCCGCTTAATTTCGCGATCGGCTTGGGTAAAGCGGCAATGGCTGCGGGTGCCAAAGTTTTTGAAAATAGTTTAGTCACCCACATAGAAACAGGGGCCAAATGCGCGATCACCACCGACCAAGGCGTGGTGCAGGCTGACCATGTGATCTTGGCGTGCAATGGCTATTTAGGGGACCTTGCCCCCAAAGTGGCGGCGCGCGTCATGCCCATTAACAACTTCATCATAGCAACCGAGCCTTTGGGCGAAGCTGCCGTCCATATTCTAGCCAAGCCCATTGCGGTGGCAGATACGAATTTTGTCGTCAATTACTGGCGCTTGTCACAAGATAATCGGCTGTTGTTTGGCGGGGGCGAAAGCTATGGCTACCGCTTTCCAGATATTGTGAAAACCGTCACCAAACCGATGCTTGAAATTTACCCTCAACTGGCCCAAACCAAAATCGATTACGCATGGGGCGGCACGCTGGCCATCACCATGAACCGCCTGCCGAATTTTCAACGCCTCAAGGGCCAGATCTGGTCTGCAGCGGGCTATTCGGGGCACGGTGTGGCGATTGCCACGCTTGCAGGCAAATTGATGGCCCAAGCCATTCAGGGCCATTCCGAGGGTTTTGACCTCATGGCGCGCCTGCCCCAGCCCAGGTTCCCAGGCGGGTCCTTATTGCGCTGGCCATTATTGGTTTTGGCCATGACCTGGTATTCGATGCGCGACCGTTTGGGCCGCTAATTTAACAAACTTATGAAATTCTACGTAGTAAAAATGGGCGGTTATACGCCTATTTTTTTATTTTTCTGGTTTTCATCCACCGTTCAGTTACAGTTTTTTTAAAATGTGTTTTAAGGAATATTGAAATTTCACATGATGGCATGACCGCGGCTCCGAACGTTTATGACGCAGAGCCCATTCCCGCCGAAGCGCGCGCAGAAATTGACCGCCTGCTGGCAAGCGGCGATCTTTTTCGCTACACGCGGCCGCAAGATGCGCCTGTGGCCTTACTGGAACAGGAATTTGCGGCCCTCTTAGGGGCAAAATATGCTTTGGCTGTTTCAAGTTGTTCGGCGGCGCTGTTCTTATCGCTTAAAGCGCTTAATCTGCCGCATGAAGCCCGTGTACTGATCCCAGCCTTTACCTTTGCGGCCGTACCCAGTGCGGTTGTGCATGCAGACTGCGTGCCCGTCTTGGTCGAGGTAGGGGAAAACTATCGCATCAATATGGGGGATTTCGCCGGCAAACTAGACGGGTCGATCAAAGCGGTGCTGATCAGTCATATGCGCGGCCACACGTCAGACATGGATACGATCATGGCGCTTTGCACGGCACATAACGTGCCGCTGATCGAAGATGCCGCCCATTCTTTGGGCACCACTTGGCACAATCGCCAAATCGGTACCTTGGGGAAAATTGGCTGTTTTAGTTTTCAATCGTATAAACTGGTCAATGCAGGCGAAGGCGGTATTTTAATTACCGACGACCCCGATCTTTTGGCGCGCGCTGTGATTATGTCGGGCGCTTATGAAGAAAATTGGCAAAAGCACCAAGGTCTTGCAGAGCATTTCGCCAAATGGCAAAACCATTTGCCGCTTTATAATCTGCGGATGCAAAACCTATCTGCCGCGGTGATCCGCCCGCAATTGCCGCTGGTGGCGAGCCGGGTCTCGCAGGGTTTAGCCAATCATGATTATGTGGCGGGCCTGTTGAACGCCTGTCCCGTTTTAACAGTGCCAAAGCCCCTGTCCCCCGAGGCCCGCGCCCCTGACAGTATTCAATTCAACCTGCCCCAAGACTGGACGGATGCCCAAGCCCTTGGTTTTCAAACCCGCGCAATGGCCGATGGGGTTAAGGTGCAAATCTTTGGCCTAAGTCAAGGCAATGCGCGCGCCTATTGGAATTGGAAATTTTTGGCCCCGCAGCCAGATCTACCACAAACGCGCAAAATGCTGATGCGCGCGGCCGATATGCGCCTGCCTGCACGGCTGACATGCGCTGATCTGGATTATATCGCCAGCACTTTGATCAAAGCGGCGATGATCACCGCACAAGCACCTTTGGCGGCAAAATAGAAAGCTGGTTCTCAAGCCAATGATACTGACTGCACCAAGGGTTCACCACCTGTCTTTGCAGTAAATCGCGCAATAAAAACGCTGTTTCTTGTGGGATGACGCGCAAAAAGGCTTTGCGCGCAGACAGGGAAATACGCCGATTAAATGACGCAAATGGTAAGGGCAGCACATCGACCGCAGGCATGAATTGCGCGGCACATTGCAAGGCCAAGGGGGTTAAGATTGTCCACCCCACCCCTTCGGCCACCATGGCCAAAATGGCTTGATAATTATCAAGCTCAAACCGCGCTTCAAAATTCAATTTTTGTGCCACCATATGGCGCGCCAAAAGCCTCCCCATCACATGGCGGGTGGCATATTG
>DPZQ01000003.1:3490-4684 GCA_003536295.1 Rhodobacter sp.
TCATGCGTTTCGCACCAAGTCTGCTGCTCGGATGAGCGTTCCATATCGGCGGTCACGACCATATCGACGGCCCGTGCCTCTAGCTTACCAAGCAGGCGGTGGCTGGGACCTGTTTCCAAGACAAAGCGGCAATCGGGAAAGCTTTTGGCCAACGTCATCAAGAACACTGGCGTTACATCAGAATCAAAATCTTCGATAATTCCCAGCCGCAACGTTCTCAGGCCCGCCAATGTGGGCGATGAAAGCTGGGCGCGCGCCTCGAAAGCAGCATTGATGATAACTTGGGCATGGCGGTGAAAAAGCGCTCCTGCGGGCGTCATCACAATGGGACGCACGTCACGGTCAAGTAAAACAACACCAAAGGACAGCTCTAAGGCGCTGATCTGTTGGCTGATGGTAGAAGGGCTGGTGCCCAACCGCCGCGCTGCAACAGAAATCGACCCCTCATCTGCGGCAGCCAAGAACACTTCAATACCCCAAAGGGTGATACGGCCCTGGCTTTCCGTCATAGCTGGTCTTGCACACTCATAATTTCGACAATTTGACCTGTAGTTCGGCCAATTGTTTTTTGATCTCGGCCAAATCGTCTGTCACTGGGTCGGCCGCTTTTTGTGTGGCAGCCTCGGACTTGACGTCTGTCTCAGGCTTTTGCGCCTGAGCACCACCCCAAGCAGGCATTCCAACCATCATTGTTTTTAAGAAGGCTTCTTGTTGTTGGCGCAAAGCTTCAAAACTGGTGGCGGGATTAAGTGGATTAGGGAGGACATGAAGATTTTCGACCAATTTTGTCTGCCCTTCGCGCAGCATATCGAATGAGGCTGCCAAAAATTGGGGCACCACGCTTTGAATGCCTGTGGCATAGCTGCGCACCAGATCCGTCAACACCTCAATCGGAAGGACATTTTCACCTTTGCTTTCATGGTCGGCCACAATTTGCAAAAGATATTGTCGGGTCAAATCATCACCGGTACGCAGATCAATGATCTGAACGTCACGGCCTTTGCGCACAAAACCTGCGATGTCATCAAGCGTCACATAATCACTGGTTTCGGTATTATATAGGCGGCGGCTTGCGTAACGCTTAATAAGCAAGGGTGTCTTCGGATCAGCCATAGGGCGCCCCATTCATGTTGCATTGCAGCAAGCCTAATGCAGCGCAGCGCAAAAAGAAAGGGCGAGCTTACGCTCGCCCTT
>DPZQ01000090.1 GCA_003536295.1 Rhodobacter sp.
TACGTTTAACCGTATCGCCTTCTTTGATGGCGCGGTCATCACCGAAGATAACAACTCCAACGTTGTCAACTTCAAGGTTCAAGGCCATTCCGCGGACGCCGCCAGGGAATTCAACCATTTCGCCGGCCTGCACATTATCAAGGCCATAAACGCGAGCGATACCGTCGCCCACAGACAGCACGCGGCCAACTTCGGCTACGGCTGCATCTTTTCCAAAATTTTTAATCTGCTCTTTAAGGATCGCAGAGATCTCAGCAGCTTGGATACCCATTTATCCGACCTCTTTCATTTTATTCTGAAGAGCCGCGAGCTTCGATTTGATTGAATTATCAATCATAGTCGAGCCGAGCTTGACAATAAGACCGCCGATGAGGGATTCATCGACAGCGGTTGATAGTTTCACGTCTTTGCCAACGCTGGCTTTCAGCGTTGCCGAAAGTTTCTTTGCCTGCGCAGCAGTCAACTTAACGGCCGAGGTCACCTCAGCAGTCATTTCGCCATTTTCTGCGGCAATGCGCGCACGCACGTCTATAGTCAATTGCGGCAACACAAATAGACGTCGCTTTTGTGCCATTAAAGACAATGTATGTGCCGAGATGATGGACAGGCCCATAGCAGTCGCCAAAGCAGCCACGGCTTTGCCCTGATCGTCGCGGCTGACCAATGGCGATGCAATCATCAAAGACAGATCTTTACTGGCTGCCAAAGCAGCATCGATTGCATCTATATCTGAAGTTAGCGCAGGAAGCGCTTTGCTTTCTTTTGCCAAATCAAACATTGCACCCGCATAACGCGACGCAACAGCGGCAGAGATCGAAGCTGGTTCTGACACGTCAACCCTTTCGATGGTTTGGCCTGAAAAACATTTTTCATACCCGATTTGTTCCAGATGCACCACGCACCAGACGTAACTTAGCGCGCGATGTAGCAGAGGCTTTGCCACCTCGCAACCTTGAAGATGCCCATAACAAAAAATCGACGGTTGATTCGAAGAATTTTCTGATTTTTTGTCTGAAACCCGCGCAATCTGCGACTTTTTGTCCCGCCCAAAGGTCCTCATTCCGGTCTTTGTAAGAGCCAAGGTCGCCTTTTGGAGAATCAATACTTTCTGATCAATCGCGCGATTTAAGTGCAGGCACAGGAGCTTTGGCTCCAACCCCTTCTAATATCCGTAAAGGCCGCCGTATGCGCTCACCCAAGCCCCCATTTTTCGGTGCATGGACTTGTTTTGAGGCCTCAATCATCAAGACCCCGCCCGCGAACCAAGGGGCAAAGCGGCGTGCTGTCAGCTCCAGCGCACCCGAAAGACCCAACCAAAAGCGTTTTTCCGAAGGTGGCGAAAAAAGGGCCGAGGCGTGGCGCTCGGGGGTAAATCCATGATCGCGAAGCAAGCTGTCGATTTGTGACGCGGAATAGGGGCGGCCAAAGCCAAAGGGAGTGCCGTCGCCCCGTGACCATATCCCTGAGCGATTGGGGACGATAAATATTACACGCCCCCCAGGCCCCAAAACGCGGGCGCATTCTTCTAATATCTCGGACGGGGTGTCTGATGTCTCAAGCCCATGCATCACCACCAAACGATCCACCAAGCCGGTTGAAATGGGCCATTTACGCTCATCGCACAGAACCGACACATTAGGCTCACCCGCGGGCCAAGGCATGACCCCCTGGGGCCCAGGCATCAGGCCAATCACGCGCCGTGCAGACGTCAGATATGGGCGCAGAAGTGGTACAGCAAAGCCGAAGCCAACCACTGTTTGTCCTTGAAGCGCCGCGACAGGCCAAAGGCCCGTCAAGCGATCTCGCACAGCACGCTGCGCCACTCGCCCCAATTGCGTGCGGTAATAAAAGTTCCTTAGATCTAAAACATCAAGATGCATTGCGACCCCAGAGGTTTTGCGACAAGATAGAGTTTATATCCTATAACTGGTCTGTCATGACCTTATATGCAACCCAAACTGTGCAAAGGCGTGCCCCAATGTCGCTTAAACTTATGATTATTCCCTGCCTGACCGATAATTTTGCCTATTTGGTTCATAACGATACCACGGGCGAAACGGCCCTAGTCGATGCGCCCGAAGCTTCGCCAATTTTAAACGTGCTGGCTGCGACAGGTTGGCAATTAAGTGACATTCTTTTAACCCACCACCACCCCGACCATATTGACGGGATGGCCGACATCTTAGCCGCCTTTTCTGGAAGTTCCAACATCCGCGTGGTTGGTTCAAAGGCCGACGCCCACCGTTTGCCCGCATTAGATCTGGCTCTTGAAATGGGCGAAGGATTTACCCTTTGTCAAGAAGCATGTCAGACGATGGATGTCTCTGGCCACACGGTTGGGCATATCGCCTTTTATCTGCCTAAAAGCCATTTGGCATTTACGGGTGACAGTCTTATGGCCATGGGCTGCGGGCGACTTTTTGAAGGCAGCTTTGATCAAATGTGGGCATCACTTTCGCGGCTAATGAGCTTGCCTGACGGAACGCGCATTCTTTCTGGACATGACTATATGGCAGTGAATGAGCGCTTCGCCTTGAGTGTTGAGCCTAACAACACACAGGTTATCACACGCGCCGCAGCTCACCGCGCCCACGGGGCTCCCGACTTTAAAGCCCTGCATACAACCTTGGCACATGAACGCCTGACAAACCCATTTTTACGCGCCATAGAGCCAGAGATGAAGGCCGCCCTTGGCCTAAGTGGGCAGCCAGACGCGGCGGTTTTCGCCGAACTGCGCGAACGACGGAACAATTTTTAACCCAAACTGGCTGGCAATTCAGTTTTCTTTGATTATTTTGGCAATTAATCCACTTTAGGGCTTGAACCAGACAAAATAAAACCAAAGTTTAATCTTATAAGTAAATTGTCCGTTAAGGGCTCATTAGCCTACCAAGATCTAAAAGAGCAGGAGTGTCAAAGTGCCGTCATTTTCGACCACGTTAGAACAAGCCATACATAACGCATTGTCACTAGCCAATGATCACAAACATGAACTGGCCACACTTGAGCATCTCCTTTTAGCGCTGATCGACGAGCCAGAAGCGGCCAAAGTCATGCAGGCCTGCTCTGTCAACCTTGCAACGCTGCGGCGGACGTTGACCAGCTTTATCAATGACGACCTGTCAACTTTAGTCACCGATGTAGAAGGATCAGAAGCCGTGCCCACGGCCGCTTTTCAGCGCGTCATCCAGCGTGCCGCAATCCATGTACAATCATCAGGGCGCACCGAAGTTACGGGCGCGAATGTTTTGGTGGCTATTTTTGCTGAACGCGAAAGCAACGCAGCCTATTTCCTGCAAGAACAAGATATGACCCGATATGACGCGGTTAACTTCATCGCGCATGGAGTAGCAAAAGACCCAAGCTTCGGTGAGGAACGGGCTTTGAATGGGGCTGACGAAGATCTTGAAACCCCAAAGGCCGAAGCTGGCGCCGAAAAAGAATCCGCCTTGTCCAAATATTGCGTTGATCTGAATGTTAAAGCGCAAAAAGGTGATGTCGATCCGCTGATTGGCCGAGAAGCGGAGGTTGAGCGTTGCATCCAAGTGCTGTGCCGTCGGCGCAAAAACAATCCACTATTGGTTGGAGACCCAGGGGTTGGCAAAACCGCTATTGCCGAAGGCTTGGCTTTAAAAATCATTCACGGGCAAACCCCTGATATTTTGTCACAGGCGACCATCTACTCTTTGGATATGGGCGCGCTTTTAGCTGGTACCCGCTATAGGGGTGATTTTGAAGAGCGGCTAAAAGCCGTGGTTAAAGAAATGGAAGACCACCCAGACGCTATCTTATTCATTGACGAAATTCATACCGTAATTGGTGCAGGAGCCACTTCGGGTGGGGCGATGGATGCATCAAACTTGCTAAAACCCGCGCTTTCGGGTGGCAAATTACGCTGCATGGGCTCAACAACCTATAAAGAATTCCGTCAACATTTCGAGAAAGATCGAGCTTTAGCGCGGCGATTTCAAAAGATAGATGTGAACGAACCCTCGATCCCAGATTCCATAAAGATTTTGATGGGGCTTAAACCCCATTTCGAAAGCCATCATGATCTGCGCTATACCGCCGACGCTATTAAAGCCGCGGTCGAACTTGCCGCGCGTTATATTAATGACAGAAAATTGCCCGACAGCGCAATTGATGTAATCGATGAAGCAGGGGCCGCTCAGCATTTGCTGAGCGATTCAAAGCGCCGCAAGACCATCGGCATAAAAGAGATTGAGACCGTAGTTTCAAAAATTGCCCGCATTCCTGCTAAGAGCGTCTCAAAAAATGATGCAGAAGTTCTGCGAGATCTCGAAAAAACTTTAAAACGGGCGGTGTTTGGCCAAGACAAGGCGATTGTCGCACTTTCTTCTGCTATCAAACTGGCGCGCGCAGGCCTGCGTGAACCCGAAAAGCCCATTGGTAACTATCTGTTCGCAGGCCCCACAGGTGTCGGAAAAACCGAAGTTGCAAAGCAGCTAGCCTCAATCTTAAGTGTTGAGCTTTTACGCTTTGATATGTCGGAATATATGGAAAAACATGCCGTATCGCGCTTGATAGGTGCCCCTCCTGGATACGTGGGTTTTGACCAAGGTGGAATGTTGACTGACGGTGTTGATCAGCATCCGCACTGCGTTTTGCTGCTAGACGAAATGGAAAAGGCACACCCCGACGTCTATAATATATTACTTCAAGTGATGGATCATGGCAAATTAACCGACCACAACGGCCGTAGTGTTGATTTTCGCAATGTGATCTTGATTATGACCTCCAATGCGGGCGCTTCTGAAATGTCGAAATCCGCGATAGGCTTTAACCGCGACAAGCGCACGGGGGAAGATACCGCCGCAATTGAGCGCACTTTTACTCCTGAATTCCGCAACCGTTTAGATGCGGTCATCTCGTTTGATACGTTAAGTAAAGACGTAATTTTGAACGTTGTTCAAAAGTTCATTTTGCAGCTTGAAGCACAGTTGATCGACCGTAATGTTCATGTTGAGCTTTCTGAAGAAGCCGCCGCGTGGTTGGCAGATAAGGGCTATGACGACAAGATGGGCGCGCGCCCTTTGGGTCGCGTGATCCAAGAGTATATCAAAAAGCCACTAGCCGAAGAGTTGCTATTCGGCAAATTGGTCAAAGGCGGCGTAGTGCGCATTTTGGTCAAAGATGGTGAAATTGATCTCGTGATTGAAGAGCCCGAAAAGCCCCGTATCGCAGGTGTAAAACCACCGCTTTTGACCGCTGGCTAATAAAAGTCCCCCGCAAGGAGGATTTCGGTTTCCAATACTAACGCATTAGCGCTCGGTGAGTTTAAGCTCTATACGGCGATTTTGGGCACGCGCCTCGTCGCTATCGCCAAGCGCGACGGGGCGATATTCCCCAAAGCCCGTGGCTGCCATATGGTCAGGGGGAAAGCCTAGATCATCTTGCATAAAACGCACAACGGACAGTGCGCGTGCCTGGCTTAATTCCCAATTATCTTTAAAACTCACGCGATTTGAGAGGGGCACGTTGTCTGTGTGGCCGTCAACACGAATGATCCAGTCAACATCTAGCGGAATTTGACCAGCAATCTCGTTCAAAATTGCCACAACACCTGCTATTTGATTTTTTCCCTCTGCCGCAAGATCCGCAGCACCCTGCTCAAACAAAACTTCTGACGAAAAGATGAACCTATCACCCACCACACGCACACCGTCACGTCCCTCAAGTAATTGACTCAATTGTCCAAAAAATTCCGACCGATATTTGGCAAGGCTTTTTGTCTCGGCCTCGAGGCGTTTACGTTCGGCGCTTTCCAATTCGGCACGGCGCTTTTGATCTGCAGCCACCTGAGCGAGGGCTGAATTTAGCTTGCTACCCAAAGCATCAAGCTGCACCCCTGCCAATTCGTCTTTCACCGCGGCCGCGTCTAACAGATTTTGTAACGAAGCCATCTGCCCACGTAAACTTACAACCTGTTGATTTAAAAGCGCTACTTCGCGCTGAGCGCCAAAGGATTTATTTTGCTCTTGGGAAAGCGCCTCTTGTGCTACGGCTAGAAGATTAGGCAAATTAGAGCTTGCATCTTGGGCCATCTTTGTTTGAGCCGCAGCCAACAAAGTTAGGGTTTCCTCCGCTTTTCGGCGCTGTTCTTCTAAATCCAACGTCAGCGCGGTCAATTCTGCATCGGAGTTTTTCAACTTATCTCGTAAAGCTTGCAAGGCCGCCTGATCAACCAGTCTGGCCATTTGCTCTTCACTTAGAACGGTGGTGGCCTCAGAGTAATCTTGCGACAGATTAATATTGCGGCGGCGCAAATCGGCGATCAAAAAGTCCAGTGCCTGGCGACGCGCGGCGGCCAAACGGGCTTGTTCTTCTTGCTGGTTGATCTCGTCACGCGCTTGGGCCAACGTAAGGGCCAGAGCCTCGGCGCGGGTAAATTCGCGTGATTTAGCGTCATCCAACGCCTCAATATCAGCTTTTAAGGCCAGGATCGCCCCTCGATCTTGGGCACGACTGGCCAAAAGCGTGGCTACCTGTTCTTCAAACGATGCAATGCGCATGCTTGCCTGAGTCAAATCATCTTCACTGACCGCCAAAGTGGCCGACAGTGAGGCGATAATAAACGCCTTTTCTGCTCCATCGGACTGGGCGGCGGTCAGATCATTAGACAGTTGGCTAACCCTGCCCTCAAGATCAGCAGCGCGCACCCGCTCCATCCCCAAAGCGTCAGCCAAACTGGCAATCTCAAGCGTAAGTTGATTAAGTTCACCGTCTTGGCTGGTAATTTTTTCACGCAAAACGGCCTGAACTACAGTAAAAATAGTCAAAAGAAACATCACCACCAAAAGCATGGTGGTCATGGCATCCACAAAACCCGGCCAGATCGTATCAGCCGTCGATCGTCTATTACCACGTCCTGACAAGGCCATGGCTAGCCCTTCTTAGAAGAATCGGGGTTGAGAGCGGCAACCGTTTCGGTCAATTTAGCAATATCTGCGCGCATAGCTACCACAGTTTCTTCGCGCCCTGCCGCCAATTCTTCCAAAATCCGCAACAGTTGGACATCGATCGAGCGCAAACGCATACGGCTTTCTGCGTCAGACTGCCCCCCCTCTTGCATGGTGCGGCTGCGCAACCCTTCAGATTTAGCCAAATGCGCGTAAAGCTGTTCTTGCCCTCGCGCGATTTCGCCCAATATCTGTAACTGCTCGCGCTCGCCTTCGGCCGACGCTGAGGCTCGATCGGTGTCCCGTTCAAGCCGGCGTTGAAAATCTACAACCAATGTGGCAATGGCGTTGTTTTGATCGATGATTTTTTCATAAACCGCCATCAAAACCGCATCCGAAGACCCATGCTCACTATCGCCACCGCCAAAATTTAAACTGGTAAATGACGAGAGCCACTCTTCCAACTCGCGGTAAAAACGGTTTTGCCCGTGGCCTGCGAACAGATCCAAAAGTCCAATCACCAGTGACCCCGCCAACCCCAGCAGCGACGAAGAAAAAGCCGTCCCCATACCGCCCAATTGGTTTTCCAGCCCTGACATCAGGCTTGAAAACATTTCAATGCCAGTTTGTCCCTCTTGTGGGGCGAGAGCGCGGATAGTATCAACCACGGCAGGCACGGTAGTGGCCAACCCAAAGAATGTGCCCAAAAGACCAAGAAAAATCAACAAATTTGCCAGGTAACGGGTGACATCGCGTTGCTCATCCAGCCGCGTGGAAGCTGAATCTAGGATTGACCGTGCGGAGCTTGAAGAAATTTGTAACCTGACCCCGCGCCCACCCAAAAGCGCCGCCAAAGGGGCCAAAAGAGACGGGACCTTACTAAATTCATGGCCAGGTCGACGTTGCACGAAGTCTTCGATCCAAACGACCGACAAGACCAGCTGCACCATTTGCCACACGCATGTGATCACTCCCAAAAAGAAAAAAGCGACAATTAGCCCATTTAAATAGGGGCTTGATAAAAACACACCTTCCAAAATTGGGAACGCAAACCACATTCCCGTTGCGACCAAAAATGTCACAATCAGCATCAACACAATTTGGCGAATGGGCTGGGTAAAAAAAGGTTGATCGGGGCTGCTGTGCATATGTCTCACTAATTCAAATATTAAACACACTCTAAACAGCAAAAGCACTTATTCCAAGCCATTTGTCACCCTTTTGAAGCCTCTACTTCTTGCCAAAGCCATGTCAAATCAGGGTCTTCAATGCCCAAAGCCTGCAGGTGGTGCACGGTCGCGGCCAAATAGTCACGATTATGACCCCGCTGGCCCGTTGCGGTCGCCAAAATATCGGCCTGTTGGCTTAGACTGAGGGCACCGCAATATTGCACGTGGTTTCGATCAATCACATAGGTCAGCGCCAAAACCTGTTCGCCTGATTGCAACCGAATGGGCAGCCATTCTTCCAAATAGGCCGACGAGATCAACTCACGTTCACGTAAAAGCGCCAAAGTAACCATCTGATGCTGAGGGGGCACCAAAAAGCCAACCCCATTGCAGGTGGCTGTTGGGTTTTGATCAAGCGCCAATACAAGACCCGGATGTTCAGGCGTACCACGATGATGAATTGAGCGCATGCAAAAACTACGTGCCCAGCCCGACAATTGAGCAATTTCACGGCGCTCATAGGGGAAGTCGGGGTTCCAGATCAACGATCCATAACCAAAAACCCAAAAGTTGTCTGCCGCCTGCGTCATGCTCTGGTCCTTTCAGGTCTTAAAGATTAAACTCACCCCATGATGTTTGGAAGAGATTAAAATGCGCATTCTAACTTGGGCCGTTGCGGTCGTCGCCCTTTTGTGGAGCAGCTATTGGTTCCTAGGGGCGCGGTTCGCGCGCCAAAGCATCATGGCAGCCATCATGCATGCCCAAAACAACGGCGCCAAGATAAGCTATAGCGATCTAAGCCTGACGGGTTACCCCAATCGGTTTGACCTAAGCATAACTAAGCCAATAGTTGCAAACGCCAACAACAAATTTAACTATTCATCCAATTTCATACAGTTTTTATCATTATCTTATAGTCCATGGCATATCATTGCCGCGTTTGACAACGCCCAAGAGATAACGCTGTTTGGTCAAGCCTTCCGTCTTGAGAGTACCGATGCAAAAGCCAGTTTGGTTTTGTCACCTACCCAAAAACTAGCCCTTGATCGGTTGATTTTTGTGGCTCGAGATCTGACGCTTAAACAAGGGGGGAAAAATCTAGCGAAGATGGCTGTGCTAGATCTGGGCCTGCGCGCGCGCGAAAGCTTGCTGAGCACGCCTCTTGAACATCGCCATCAATTTGGCCTGCGCGCGTCAGATATTTTAATGCCACTCTCAAAAATACCTGCCGGACTGGCCATGTCGCTTACCCTTACGCTTGACCGCGCGCTTGATCAGCAAATGACATCTGAATTGGCGAACCTGCGCGGGCTTGAGCTTGAGACATTGTCCCTGAATTGGAACGGGGCTGTTTTGAGCGCGGCTGGTCGAATTTTGCCAGATGCGATGGGACGTGCACAGGGGAAAATCAATATAAAGCTGCAAAATTGGCGTGTATTTTACGAGATGGCGTTAGAACAAAATCTTATCGCACCAAAGGCGCGCCCAAATATAGAGGGCCTGCTGAACGCCCTTTCAAAAGGGACCAATCTGTTAGAACTCCCCCTCTTGGTGCAAGATGACTGGGTCAGCCTTGGGCCTTTACCCTTGGGGCGGCTGCCTGATATTTTTGCGCGCTAAGGCGGACTCAAGATTTGGTGGTTGTTTCTTTGGCGTCTCGACCAAAATTAGCGGCCGATGTATCTTGGCCTGCATCAATAATGTTGCGACGAATTGCGCGGGTGCGGGTAAAATAGGCGTGGAGATGCGCACCATCACCCAAGCGGATCGCATTTTGTAGCTGTGCTAGCTCATCGGTGAAGCGGCCCAAGATTTCGAGCGTTGCCTCTTTGTTATTTAAAAAAACATCGCGCCACATAGTCGGGTCGCTAGATGCAATGCGCGTAAAATCACGAAAGCCTGCTGCCGAATATTGGATGACTTCGCTGTCGGTCACACGCCCCAAATCATCGGCCACGCCCACCATCGTATAGGCAATGAGATGCGGTGTGTGGCTAGTGACGGCCAGCACCAAATCGTGATGTGCGGCGTCCATTTGATCAACTTTGGCTCCCATTTTTCGGCATAACTCGCATAGGCGGGCAAAGGCCTGCGTGTCAACCTCCGGGTGGGGAGTCAAAAGCCACCAACGGCCCTGAAAAAGGCGCGCAAATCCTGAGCGGGGACCCGAAAACTCGGTCCCAGCAATCGGGTGACCTGGAATGAAATGCACGTTCACAGGCAAATGGGGCTGCACGGCCAAAATAACAGCCACTTTTACCGAACCCACATCTGTTACCGTGGTGCCCGCCTTTAAATGCGGACCAATTAGGGCTGCCATTTCGCCCATTGCACCCACGGGCAGTGCCAAAACCACCAAATCAGCATCTTGTACCGCAGCTATAGGGTCTGCGAAGACCGCATCGACCAAGCCAATTTCAAGTGCCACATCGCGCGTTTCTTTCGAGCGTGCGTGCCCGACGATCACCTCACAAAGGTTTGCGGCACGCATGGCCAGCGCCATACTTGACGCAATCAATCCAAGCCCAATAAAGACTACCTTCGGGTAAAGCACACTCATAACCGCAAGCCTTTGAATTGGGCGATGGCATGAATGACGCGCCGACAGCTGGATTCGTCGCCGATGGTGATGCGTAAACAATGGGGTAATTTGTAGTTGGCGACATGACGCAGTAAAATACCATTTGATTGCAAAAATTTATCACAAGCTTCCGCCTGATCATCACTTTCAAATCTGGCCAGAATAAAATTAGCAGATGAAGGGTCAGATGGAATGCCTATATCGGCCAAAGCTTCTGCCAGCCATACCCGATTGCGCGTGGTATCAAGCCGGCATTTGTCCACAAACTCTTGATCTCGCACCGCAGCTTCCGCGACCTCTTGCTGGGTAGACGACAGGTTAAAAGGCCCACGCACACGGTTAAGCACATCAATAATAGCCTTTGGGCCATAGCCCCAACCAATACGCAAACCGCCAAGACCGTAAATCTTTGAAAAGGTTCGGGTCATAAAAACATTGCTGCGCTCGCCAATGAGTGCCGCGCCGCCGTCATAATCATTGGCATATTCCGCGTAAGCGCCGTCTAGCACCAAAAGAGCTTGTTTGGGCAGACCATCTGCCAGCCTTACAATTTCATCAAGGGAAATCATCGTGCCCGTTGGATTAGCGGGATTGGCAATAAAGACCAATTTGGTGCACGCTGTTGCGCCCGCAAGCAACGCATCCACATCAACCATGCGGCCGTTTTCGGCCACCTCGACAGGGGTCGCACCTGCGGCCAGCGCCGAAATACGATACATCAAAAAGCCATGTTCAGTATAAAGAACTTCGTCACCCATACCCGCATAGGCTTGGCACAAAAAGGTGATAATCTCATCAGAGCCTGCACCGCAAATGATCTGATCGGCGGGCAATCCATGAGCCTGCGCGATGGCTTGGCGCAACGCAAGGTGATCGGTTGATGGGTAGCGGTGTAATTCATGCGTTGAGCGCGCGACGGCCTCTTTTGCCCGATCAGAGGGGCCAAAGGGGTTTTCATTGGACGACAATTTGAGCACGTTTTCAACGCCTGCCAGATGAGACTTGCCCCCCTCATAGAGCTTAATCTCTAAAATTCCGTTTTTTGGGCTAATAGCAGACGTCATATATCACCTGTTCTTTGGGTCTTTTTAAACCCGCCATTGAACCAATGCCAGAACAATTCGGCTTTTAGTTTGATTTGATCTTCACTTTAGCAGTGCACATTAAAAAACCGCGCACAAAGGCGCGGTTTTTCCAAAATTCAGCGAAATTTAGTTTTTCGCGTAGAACTCGACCACGAGATTTGGCTCCATCACCACAGGATATGGCACATCAGCCAAAGACGGGGTGCGGGTAAAAGTCACTGTCAGTTTCGAGTGGTCAACACCCAAATAGTCAGGAACGTCACGCTCGGTCAACTGGATAGCTTCCAAGATTAGTGCCATTTGACGAGAACGATCGCGCACAGCGATTACGTCGCCTTCTTTAACGCGGTAAGACGCAATATTTACGCGCCCACCGTTTACCGTTACGTGGCCATGGTTCACGAATTGACGCGCGGCAAAAATAGTAGGCACCAATTTAGCGCGGTAAACAACCGCATCCAAACGCCGTTCGAGCAGACCAACAAGCATCTCGCCTGTATCACCTTTCAAACGTTCAGCTTCAGCGTATATCCGGCGGAATTGTTTTTCTGTCAAATCACCGTAATAGCCTTTGAGCTTTTGCTTCGCACGCAACTGCGTACCAAAGTCGGACAATTTGTTTTTGCGGCGTTGACCATGTTGGCCAGGGCCATACTCGCGTCGATTAAGTGGGGATTTAGGACGGCCCCAAATATTTTCGCCCATGCGACGGTCAATTTTATGTTTGGCAGACGTGCGTTTTGTCACGGCTGATCTCCTTCGTTAAATGTGAAGGGCGTTGTCCTTTGGCCTTTCGACCCGACAGGTTTCCCCTTGCGGGGCCCACCAACACCAAGAAACCCAAACCCCTCATCTCTGAACGGCTTAAGAAAGGCGCTTATACAAGTCTGGCACGCCATGTCAACCGCCCCAACGGGTTGTATTTGGCACGGTAGGGTAAACTCAAATGGGCTTAGCTTTCATCCCTGACTTTTGCCTGAAAACTCTGCCAATCCAGTTAAAACCTTAAATTAAGAAAAAAGTCGACCCTCACACCTGCCAACCCAAGTTTAAGCTCTGACGCATGGTAAGGGATGAGGCTAATTATGGAAATAAAAGGAGCACTTGAAAGAAATGCATGACACCGTAATTCCCCCATCAAATGCACTTCCTGACGGGGATTTTCGCCGCCTTTTTCGTTCCCAGTTAGCAAAGCAAAGCCCCTGAGCGAACCGAGCGCCAAACCCCAAAAGGGGAAAAAGTGGACAATGTGTAGTTATAATAGCCTATTGAGAATGTTCTCAGATCTTAGGGCGCTAAGATAAAACACCCCTTTTATAAGGCTTTAAGGTTATGTAGTTTAGTCTAGCCGCATTTAGAATTGCCGCAACCGCCGCATATCATACAGCCTTCGACCATGCGTAGATCATAGCTGCCGCAGCTTTCGCAAGATTTGCGCGGACGCTCACCCACCGCGACGGCCTCCACCTGAGGGTCAATTTTCAACCCCAAACCTTCACCTGCGATAAAGCCAGTCGCGATCAAATGCTGTTCAATCACTGCACCGATGGCCGCCAAAATAGACGGTATATATTTACCACCCATCCAAGCACCCCCGCGCGGATCAAAGACTGCCTTCAGCTCTTCAACAACAAAGGAAATATCTCCGCCACGACGGAACACGGCAGAAATCATCCGCGTCAGCGCCACGGTCCATGCAAAGTGTTCCATATTTTTTGAATTAATAAATACCTCAAACGGTCTGCGGTGGCCTGAAATGATCACATCATTGATGGTGATATACAGCGCGTGTTCGGTTGCAGGCCACTTCACCTTATAGGTCTGCCCTTCAAGTGCCGCAGGACGCTCAAGCGGTTCGCTTAAATAAACCACGTCTGCAGTTTCCATTTCGACCACAAGTGCTGCGATGGGTTCAGACTTCGCCTCGGTTGACGAGACCGTCAAAACAGAGCCTGTTACGGCATTCGGGCGGTAGGTCGTGCAGCCCTTACAGCCTTGATCCCAAGCCGCCATATAAACTTCGGCAAAGTCATCAAAGCTGATGTCTTCGGGGCAGTTGATGGTTTTTGAGATTGAGCTATCGATCCATTTTTGTGCTGCTGATTGCATACGAACATGGTCAAGCGGTGGCAAGGTTTGAGCATTGACGAAATAATCTGGCAAAGGTTTTTGTCCAAATTTCTCGCGCCAAAGTTGCACGGCGTAATCGACCACTTCTTCTTCGGTGCGCGAGCCGTCTTTTTGCAAGACTTTGCGCGTATAGGCATAGGCAAAGACAGGTTCGATTCCAGACGAAACATTACCTGCATAAAGACTAATAGTGCCAGTTGGCGCAATCGAAGTTAGTAGAGCATTGCGAATACCGTGAGCTTTGATGGCTTGGCGCACATCTTCATCCATCGCGCGCATCGTTCCTGACGCAAGATATTTGTCTGCATCAAATAAGGGAAAGGCCCCCTTTTCTTTCGCCAAATCGACAGACGCCAAATAGGCCGAACGGGCGATTGCTTTCATCCAAGTTTCGGTTTGCGCCGCAGCTTCGGGCGCGCCGTAGCGCAAGCCCATCATCAGCAAAGCATCGGCCAAACCAGTAACGCCTAAACCAATGCGGCGCTTAGCCCGAGCTTCGGCCTCTTGTTCGGGAAGTGGAAAGCGGCTCGCGTCAACCACATTGTCCATCATCCGCACGGCCATGCGTACCAGATCATCCAAGGCTTTTGGATCTAGTTCGGCATTGGCCTCAAAGGGATTTTTTACCAATTTCGCCATATTGATTGAGCCCAGCAAACAGGCGCCATATGGTGGCAAAGGTTGCTCGCCGCAGGGATTTGTGGCTGCGATGGTTTCGACATAGCCCAAATTATTGGCGGCATTGATACGATCAATAAAGATCACACCAGGCTCAGCAAATTCAAAGGTCGAACGCATGATCTTATTCCAAAGAACACGCGCCTGAACAGTTTTATAAATTTCTCCACCAAACACCAAATCCCAAGCGCTGTTTGATTTTACAGCGTCCATAAAAGGGTCGGTGATCAAAACGGACAAATTGAACATCCGCAATCGCGTGGCATCTTGTTTGGCCACGATGAAATCTTCGACGTCGGGGTGATCGCACCGCATTGTGGCCATCATGGCCCCACGGCGGCTGCCAGCCGACATTATGGTGCGACACATAGCGTCCCACACATCCATAAAGGACAAGGGTCCAGACGCATCAGCCGCCACCCCTTTGACCTGCGCACCGCGCGGGCGGATGGTCGAAAAGTCATAGCCAATGCCGCCGCCTTGCTGCATAGTCAAAGCCGCTTGGCGCAAACCATCAAAAATGCCACCCATATTGTCTTCGATGGTGCCCATCACAAAACAATTGAACAAAGTTACGCTGCGACCCGTGCCAGCGCCGGCGATAATGCGGCCTGCTGGCAGATATTTAAAATCCTCAAGCGCTTGGTAGAACTTATCTTCCCATTTCGCTGGCTTTTTTTCAACGCTGGCCAAGGCCTTAGCAATGCGGCGCCACGTATCCTCCACATCGGAGTCAATGGGGGTTCCATCGGCCTCTTTAAGCCGATATTTCATATCCCAAATGGCTTCGGCGATGGGGGCTGTGAAATGCGGCATCCTGGATCCTTTATAATGTCAGCTTGAAAGCTAGATCTACGCTGACGAACGACAAGGGTCAACTTGCCCTTTGACAAAATTCGGATAAGTCTGAGACACAACTAGGGGCCTTGGGGCCATCGAGTGATGGGGTTCACGACCAAAGGAACCTAATTTGTTAATGCAATCGCAGGCTACGCTTAAAAGGATAAGTTTTGAAAT
>DPZQ01000010.1 GCA_003536295.1 Rhodobacter sp.
GATGATCAAGAAATCAAAGTATAAATAAAATAAATTGCGGGAATTTACTTAAAATCTCGGCTTTGGCTTTTCGGGCAAGATGATTTTTGACACTTGTTCGGCAATGGGTAAGGTAGTGTTAGGCATTAAAACTTCAACATGACTGTTTGGATCGCCAATCGGTTGCCACTCACCATTTTTATAAATTTCGAGCGCTGAAAATAAGCTTTTATAATTCATTTTGGTGCTGCCTGGCACCCAATAACCTAAATAGAGAAAAGGTAAACCCGCCTCTTTTACAAGAGCTACATGATCTAAAATGACATAAATACCAAGCGAACTGGACGCACCATCAGGATCGTAAAATGAATAAACCATGCTAAGTCCGTCATCAAATACATCCGTTAAACAAACGGCTGCCAGTTCTTCATCGGCACCCCATTGATCTTTGGTGTGCGTATATTCGACCACCCACGATTCAACCGCGGTCTCCTCGATCATAGCGGCGAATTCAAAAGTGTCCATATCGGCCATGCCGCCATCTGGGTGGCGACACTCTAGATATTTTCGAAACAGCGCATATTGATCTTCGGTAGCCCAAGGGCTGGTTGTGGTGCGTCTAAGGTCCTTGTTGCGTAGGCTAATACGGCGTTGCCCACGCGAGGGTACGAAATCTGCTACCCGAATGCGCGCCGACATACAGGCAGTACAATCCGTACAAGAGGGGCGGTAAAGCACATTTTGTGACCGGCGAAAGCCTTGTTTTGAAAGTTTATCATTTATAACTTGTGCGTTTTCGCCCTGGAGTGAGGTAAACAGTTTTCTTTCTATGCGCCCATCTAGATAAGGACAGGCCTGTGGGGCCGTCACATAAAATTGTGGGGTGATGGGCAGAATATGGCGCATTAATCAAACATTCTAAAATTTTTTCTAAACTGAGAACTATTTAGCAAGAAACACGCCATGCGCCAAGAGTGTTTGACCATCAAAGAATTTTCAATTTAAACTAGTTTTGATTGCCCCCTCAAGGCTGCCCTTTATCATATAGGTTTTGTTCGGTTTTAAAGGCGTGTTCATCTTTAGCTTGGCGCAGCCTATTGAGATGTGCGGCTAACCCCTCAGCCTCACGGGTCACGCGGTCTATTTCTTGGACGCGTAGGGTTTCAAAATCACCACGCGCCGCTTTTGGCGCGGGTTTTGTTTGCACTATTTGCCAGTTTTTTGGTCGTTGGCCCATGCGCCCAGTCCAAAGAATATAGAGCAAAAGTCCAAGACCCGCGGGCCAAGCTACCACAAAACCCACTACCATAAGCGCTATCCAAGCGCCTTTGCCGCGCTGGTCAAGCGCTGCACATAGGCTTTTGGCCCTGGTTTCGACATACGCGATAGCGTGGTCGCTTTTGACTTTGAAGGGAAAGGTCATTTTATTCCAGACTATTAGATTTTCTATATTGGGGTGAGGACCCTTTTTTCAAGGTTTTTATCGAGTTTTTCAAGGTATTTCTGCAGTTCTTGCTTGGCAGGGGGCGATAATGAGCCGATAAAAGTTAACAGGCCGCTAATCTTTACTCTGGCTTAGGAATGATATGCTTGTTTTAGAACGCTTTGCGCCCTTTTGTGCGCGTGTGAAAAAGTCTCCGTTGATCTATTCCAAAGCCACAGCAGATGAGGCGGGTGGGATTTTTGCCAATCTACCCGCGCCTTTGCCCGCTTTATTGGCCGCGACCTCATCTTGCAGCCCGTATCTGTGGGCCTCGATGAGCAAAGAGGCCGGCTGGCTTCGCGCACATCTGCCCCTGTCCCCTGAGGCGACAGAGGCCGCGCTGACACTTAATCTAGAGGCGGAACTGGCCAAAAGTTTTGAGGAAAAAGACCTTTGGTTTACCTTGCGCCAAGCCAAAAGGCGGCTTTCCTTGCTGGTCGCATTGGCCGATGTGGCGGGTGTTTGGGATGTGATGCGATGCACCAGGGCGTTAAGCGATTTTGCCGACCGTGCGGTGGGTTTGACGCTAATCGCGCTGCTGCGTCCACTTTTGGCGGCTAAAACCTTGCCCGGGCAAAACCTAGATGATCTGACAGAGGGGGCGGGTTTTGTTGTGCTGGGCATGGGGAAACTAGGCGCTCATGAGTTGAATTACTCGTCCGATATTGATTTGATCTGCCTGTTTGACGAAAGCCGTTATGGCGATCAGGCTTCGGCGGCGCGGGCGGTTTTTTTACGTGTAACGCGCGCGCTGACGGCTGCCTTGTCGCAGATCACCGAAGATGGCTATGTTTTTCGAACCGATTTGAGACTGCGCCCCGACGCGTCGGTGACGCCTGTGTGCATCTCGATGGCGGCGGCAGAAGCCTATTATGAAAGTGTGGGTCGTACATGGGAGCGCGCGGCCTTTATAAAAGCGCGGGTGATTGCGGGCGATTTAGTTGCTGGCAGGCGGTTTTTGAAAAGCCTTACCCCCTTTGTGTGGCGCAAACATTTGGATTTTGCTGCCATTCAAGATGCCCATGATATGCGGTTGCGTATTCGCGAACATCGCGGCATTTCTGGCCCGATCGAGGCGGCAGGGCATAATGTTAAACTGGGCAAGGGCGGGATACGTGAGATTGAGTTTTTCACCCAAACCCGCCAGCTGATAGCAGGAGGGCGTGACGTCGATCTACGCGACCCCACGACTTTGGGGGGGCTTGCGGCCTTGGCCTCAAAGGGCTGGATCAACGACGATTTGTGCGCGTCACTCTCGCAAGCCTATCTTTATTTACGCATGGTCGAGCATCGTTTGCAGATGGTGCAAGATGCGCAAACCCATGATATTCCAATCGAATCTGATGCACGAAGCCGTTTGGCGCGCTTTTGCGGATTTGCTGATCGCGCCAGTTTTGAGGCGGATCTGGTCGTGCGTCTGACCCATATTCACCATTTGACCGAAGAATTTTTCGCCCCCCCCGCGCCTGACGCGCCGCAACGGCCGATCCTGAGCGCGCAAACCCAAAGTCTGGTTGAAGGTTGGCGACTTTTGCCCGCAACCAGGTCACAACGCGCGCAGACTGTCTTCAACAGGCTTTTACCCAGTCTGTTGCAAAGTTTGGCGCGCGCGGCCCATCCACAAGATGCGTTCGTGGCATTTGATCAGTTTCTATCAGGTCTGCCAGCGGGTGCGCAGATTTTCTCTTTATTTGAGTCTAACCCACATCTAGTCAATTTTATTGTTGATATTTTGACTTCCTCTCCTGATCTTGCGCAATATCTGGGCCGCAATCGTGCGGTGTTTGATGCGATCATTGGTGGACAGTTTTTCACCCCTTGGCCACTTAAGGCGGGGCTTATTTCTGATTTGACCAAACAATTGACCCAGACCAATGACTATGAAGCCGCACTTGAGGCGGCGCGAATTTGGCAAAAAGAATGGCATTTTCGTATTGGCGTGCATCACCTACGCGGCCTGATCGATGCGTTTGAGGCTGGACGCTATTATGCGGATTTGGCGTGCGCGGTGATCATTGGGGTTTGGCCCTTGGTGCAGGCCGAGTTTCGACGCAAATATGGGGCAATGCCGGGGCGTGGGGCCATTTTGGTGGGCATGGGCTCACTTGGGGCGGGGGCTTTGAATGCGCGGTCTGATTTAGATATGATAGTCATCTATGATGCGGAACAAGAAACCCAAAGCCAAGGCCTTAGAGTTTTGGACGCGCGCAGCTATTACGCGCGCTTGACCCAAGCCTTTGTTACGGCCATTTCCGCTCAAATGAGTGCGGGTCGCCTTTACGATGTTGATATGCGCTTGCGCCCCTCCGGGCGTCAAGGGCCGGTGGCTACCTCGTTCACCGCCTTTCAGCTTTATCAAGAGAATGAGGCATGGTCTTGGGAACATCTTGCCCTGACCCGCGCTGCCCCCATCACGGGCAATGACGGCCTTGGGGCGGACGTGGTCGCCTTGCGTCAAGCGCTGATCCGCCAAGCGGGCAGCAAGGCTTCACTTGCAGGGGATGTATCCGAGATGCGCGCCAAACTGGCCCGCGCGCAAAGTCTAATCGCCCCACTTGAAGCCAAGTATGGCCCAGGTCGTTTGATGGATATCGAACTTTTCGCCCAATTCATGGGGTTGCGGGCTGGGACTGGGGCTGTTGAGGTGGCGGGGCAGTTAAATGCGGCTCATTTGGCTCAAAACATGTCGCAATCTGATGCTGCGGCGCTTTTAGAAAGCTATAGGGTTTTTTGGAAGCTTAGGGTCACAACGCAATTGCTGAATATTTCGGATTTTGACCTTACCACCATGGGCGAGGGGGCCAGAGATGTTCTGTTACGCGAATTGGGGCTAACGGCCCCCGATCAGGTGGCCGGCTATCTGGCGCGATATGCCAAACAAGCCCAAATGATTATCACCAGCCTCTTAAACAACGAAAGGTGAACCCATGACCCTAGTTCAAGCGGACCCAAAGGGTCTTATACGTGAAAGCTATAATATTGAGGGGATAACGGCAGCGCAGTGTCGCTCAATTTTTCTGGATTGGGCGCTTAGCCTTGCCAACGGACAAGATGTGCGCCCCGCATTGGCGACCCTGATCGCCCACTATCCGCCCTTGCATGCCTATCATCCAATGAACCGCGTGCTTGACGAAGCCCAAAGCCCCGACGCCGCACCTGTCAGGCGCGGGGGGCGTAAATCGCGGGTTGAGGGGGCCTAACGCCCTAGCGGCGCAGCGCTGCTGCTTCGGCAGCCAGTGCCTCGATTGCGTCCCAATTGTTGGTCATCAATAGCTCTTTTGTTGCGACCCAACTGCCGCCCACACAAAGCACATTGGCAAGGCTAAGATAGCTTTTTGCCAAGGATAGGCTGATACCGCCTGTGGGACAAAAGCCAACTTGCGGCAAGGGCCCACCGATTGATTTGACTGCTGCCGCCCCGCCCGAGGATTCGGCAGGAAAGAATTTTTGCACATTATAGCCACGCTCAAGCAGTGCCATGACTTCGGATGCGGTGAAGGCACCCGCCAACAGCGGTAAGCCCTCATCTTCGCAAGCTTCGATTAAACGGTCCGTAGCCCCAGGCGAGACGCCAAATGTCGCTCCCGCCGCTTTGGCGTTTTTTACATCTTGCCGGGTCAGTAATGTGCCTGCACCAACCACGCTGCCCTCAATCTCGGACATGGCGCGAATAACATCAAGGGCGATGGGCGTGCGTAAAGTCACTTCCAAAGCGGGCAGGCCGCCGTTGATCAAAGCGCGCGCCAAAGGTTTGGCATGGGCCAGATCCTCAATCACTAAGACCGGCACAACTGGAGCCAAAGCGCAAATTGCAGCGGCGCGACGAGATTGTTCTGCAGGGGTCATAAAATATCCTTTTTAACGGTCGTAAGTGGGCAAGCCAAAGGGACGGACGCCCCTTTAGGATTTATAGAGGCTTGAGGCCCCGTCCGTCGATGCGCCAACCGCCGACCGAAAAAGCGCGAAAAGCTCGCGCCCCATTCCGTGACTATTGGTCGACAGATCGGCCTGAGCAGGGCTGCGGCTGGCAAAATCAGTCGCCATGACCATTAGCGTGCCCGCCTCAACATCAAGGCGCACAATATCTCCGTCACGCAGGCAGGCAATCGGCCCGCCTGCCGCCGCTTCGGGTGCGATGTGAATGGCTGCTGGCACTTTGCCCGACGCGCCCGACATGCGCCCGTCTGTGACTAAGGCCACCTTTAGGCCGCGATCTTGCAAAATAGACAGTGTTGGCGT
>DPZQ01000230.1 GCA_003536295.1 Rhodobacter sp.
GCAACGGTCTTGGGCTTTTGGCCAAAGGCCACGCTATTGTCTAGAAATTCAAAATGTATGTTTTTTGAGGTCGACCCAATTGTCGAAAAAAACAAGTTAGGAATGCCGCGATAGGCTTCGATATTGTGATAAAGAAGATCCTCGACCGCTTTATAGCGCCCCGTTTGCAGACCTCGCGACCACGCTCGAGACACGGTGTCTGCGGGCGGGGTGATTATGAAAGACAAATAGACCGTATGGCCAAACCGAGTCAGAAGCTGGCTTTTTCGGCCTGGATCTTGGTCTGGGGCGACGTCAAAACTATCAAAACGAAACCTATCGATCAAAAGGTGAGGGATATTTTGCGATCCAGCGCGCTCTTCCATCAAAAGATCAAGCTTTTTATCAATTATTTCAAGTTCTTGACCCGTCAGCATAGCAGCAAACTTATAATCTTCCCCCATCGAGGCATAATTCAACAAAAATTTGCGCCAATAATCTGGGCTAATCAGCGCGAAATCTTCCCACGGTACGTTAAGCCGCTCAGCCAACAAGCGTTGTTCTGGTCTTATAGTACTTTTACCCGCAGCAGATGCGCCTTTAACATTCATAAAAAGCGGCTTTGATTGAGTCGGCAAAAGCCGATACCCCAACTCCTTCGCACCTTGGGCCACTAAAGGGTCAAGCCAAAGTCCAATTTGGCGCGAACCAAAGTCATTGGAAACACGCCTCAACGCGAAAGCCACGATCATATCACGATCAGCCATCAGCCGACCTCGATGGCGCAAAATCGCTTCGACGATGTGGATCAGGCTTTGATAAAGGGCGCGCTCGAATTCTTGAGTGCCGTCTGCAACGTGCTTCCAACGCTCAAGAGCAACTTCTTCTTTTGGCTTAGCGTGAGGCAATGGGGCCTTGGCACGACCAAAGGACCAAAACCTGCGCAAGGGGGTTGGTGGCGTCGGTGCAAAAATATCTTCGTCTAAAATTTTCCCCAACATTTGCGCCGCCTTTGCGCGCATTTGGGCAAAGTCTTCGCTGATCTGCGCTTGGTGGGGTGCTATAGCGTGGTTCAAAAGCTGGGCCGCCATGCCGCGTAGATTAAGGCCAAGCTCTTCGTAATTTGGACCATCTGGAACAGAAAGTGAGCTGGTGACGCGAATCAACAACTCATGCACAATCAGTCTTTGGCAGGTGAATTCGACCATATCACTGGCAGGCAGCCCGCAAAAAGCTGCGTCAGCCTTGGCATCTTCATAGCATACACACGCGTTTTCGGTTCGATAAATAGTAACCAAAGGCATAAGACGACTGGGAATTTCCGAGCTAATACCCGGATCCCATGCGTGAAACTTTGGTTGTTCTTGCGGCATCTAGGGGCAGCCTCTTTAACTATGACCCCCTATTGATGCGGCAACGCTGATCAAAGATGCAACCATTTAATGACAAGGTGTCAAATCACCAAATCAATCAAATGCCCACTGGTGCCATAGCCACGGTCTTGTAACATTGTACGCGCACTGTCCAAATCGGCCTCAGCTCCGCTGCCAGTTGCCAGTTTTTTAAACATATCCATGATATCTTTTGGCAGCGCGGACTTGGGTTTACCCTCACCAGTTACCGGGCCGCGCCCGTCTTGGGTGGTGGGTCGCAAAGCCTCAGCGTCAAAACCAGCGGCTCCAATTATGTCGTGCATTTGACGCGACGGGCGGATATCAGCAGCCCGCAGGCTTTCTTGAATCGAGCGCACATCGCTTTGCGTCATTGATTTGGGATCATATCCTGCCAATGTTTCACGCAAGGCCGTGATCTGCTTATCCGACATAGATTGCAAGAATGTCGGGCGCGACGGCATTGGCATAGAAGCGTGTGAAATTGCACCAATCATAAGTATGCCTTTCATTTAGAGGACAGAGCGTCTCTCCTCTAAACGGCGCGGCTGGTATTTATGTTAGCTGTTTTTTGTAGATATATCCCCAAGCTCTAAAGTTTTTTGGCGTCATTCACGATATTCATCGTGGCCACACCGCTATTTCCCAGCGCAACCGATGCAAAGGGCCCTCCATGTCGCATTTGCGCAAGGTCTGACGTGTTGGCGGCAGGGGCATCATCCAAAATCTGGGCTGCAAAGACTTCGGCATTATCTTTAGGCCGATAGCCCAAAAACTGCGCCTTAGCATTATCAACGGGAGCGCGGTCATTGTTTGATACGCCGTAAACAATTGCAAAACCTGTGGTGGGCGTATCAATTGCACGCGTGACTAGCTGGATCAGATCGTCATAGCTTAGCCACGTCCCCAGCGCGCGCGCAGAAGTAACTTGAGCGCAAGATAGGATCCGCAAACAAACAGCCTCAAGGCCACGTTTTTCCCAATACATCCGGCCTAAGTCTTCAGCAAAACATTTAGCCAGCCCATAGAATGTGTCAGGACGATGAGCAACGTCAGTGCCTATAAACTCTTGGCGCGGATACATCCCCACCGCGTGAATAGACGAAGCGTAGACAACCCGCTTGACCCCAAGCTGATAGGCAGCTTCCCAAATATTATAAGCCCCCACAAAATTAGGGCCCAGTAATTGCTCAAAAGGTGCTTCGTCACAAATGGCCCCAAAATGCACAACCATATCTGCACCCTCAAGAACCGACGCCATCGCGTCATACTGTGCCAGATCCGCTGAGACATAGGATTCGTTAGCGTAAAGCTTGCCGATGTCAGGTAAAATATCGGTTGAAACCAACGTTTTTGCCAATTTTGAAAGAGGTTCGCGCAAATAAGAACCAAGCCTGCCGCCTGCACCCGTTAATACCAATTTTTCCATCTTCATTCCTTTTTACACATCTATTGGCCCAAATTGGGAAACTGAGACTAAATGATCGCCCGTTCTTTGATCGCTGTGGCCGACCGCACCCGCGCATAACCAAAGTCTGACAAATCAAGACTTCGATATGCGCCATAGGTGATCAGCTCGGCCATCCCACGGCCCATCGCGGGCGACTGTTGCAAACCATGACCCGAAAACCCATTAATAAACATAAAGTTTTTCATCTGATCGTGGGGCCCAATTATGGCATTTTGATCCAGAAGATTATAGGCATAATGCCCCGCCCATTCGGTGATGATTTTCAGGCATTCAAACTGAGGAATGCGTGTGGCGATGATCGGCCAGACGTGGCTTTCCCAAAGGTTATGATCCATAGTAAAATCATCAAAATCAACAGCCGGATCTTCGGCCGTATGGCCCCCTGCCATATAGGTTTTAGGCCCGTCTTGGCGCACATGCACTCCCGAAGGGTCAATTGTTAGCGGCAAGTTTCGATCAAGCGGACTTTGTGCCGAAAATACCCAAGTAAAGCGTTTGCGTGCCTCGACCGGCAAATCAATTCCTGCCATTTGCGCCGTGCGCGCACCGCGTGGCCCCGAGGCATTGACTACAACACCCGCCGCAACTACCTGCCCAGTCGCAAGGGTCACCGACTGCACGCGCGCCCCACCCGACGCGCACGTTATGCCGACGACCTCATTTCCTACATACTCAACCCCTTTTTCGCGCGCCGACCTACGCCACCATTCAAACACGGTCCCGCTGTCCCAATAGCCTTCATCCAAAGTGTTGATCGATCCAAGCAAAATATCGTCCAGATTATAAAAGGGATATTCGGCTCGAATTTCGTTGGGCGTCAGAATACGCGTGCCCGCCCCTTGGGCCTTTTGCAACTTTTGATTGTCGCGCAGCACTTGGGCAAAGGCGGGTTGATCAGCCAGATAAAGATAGCCGAAATTTTGAATGCTCAGGACAGGTACCCGCGTATCACCGCCCATAAAGTTACGAAAATTTTTCACATAATCAGCGGCGAATTGCGAAATTTGGATGTTTAGCCTGGTTGAATATTGCTGACGCATACAAGAATTACTGTGCATGGTTGACGATTTTTGAAAGGTCAAGTCACGCTCAACCACCAAAACAGACCCATCAAAATCAGGATTAGAGGCCAAAAACCATGCGGTTGACGAGCCCATCATGGCACCACCAATGATCACCACATCATAGTTGGTCTTTTGGGGGGCAGAGGGTGCAACACTAGCGGCGCTCAAAAGATATCTCCTTTTTTCGCAACCTCTAAGACTCGGTCTATAAGATCGGACGAAAGGCCGTAATGCTTTTGCGCTGTTTCTTTAGAAATATAGCCCAAGGCCAGATCGCGTCGGACCAAGACCGGATCCCGCAGAGCCGCGCTTCCGTAGCCCGCACCGCCTGGAAAAGCCATCATGACGCGCCGCCCGTGCGGTACAAATTGCTTACCTTTTCCACGCATCTTCGTGCCATCATCTTGACCAATCAAGGTTGGCGCACCCTCTTGCCCGCCACGTCGGCCACGTGCGGGGTAATTGACGCGGTCAAACATAGCTTGAATGTCAAATTCGTGACCCTCCTGTGCGCCTACTTCCATAAATTGCCCCAAACCGCCGCGATAGGTACCTGCGCCGCCTGAGTCTGGGCGCAGCTCTTTGCGCCAAATGATGACAGGGCCTGTTTGCTCCGTGGCCTCAACCGGCATAGTCATCACACCCGACGGAAAGGCCGTAGCGTTTAATCCATCAAGCAAAGGGCGCGCACCTGCACCACCAGAGTTAAAAGTCAAAACCTCGGCGCGGCGCGCGCTTGCTGGGGCGGGCTCATCGGTCCGCGGCCTCAAGGAAACTTGAAAGTTGCACAGGCATCCCGCCCCTTCGGCGGGCACGCAGTTTGGTAATAATTGGTCAAGCGCTGCGTAGATCGTATCGGGAACCATGTGACCAATGACATGGCGCAAGGCGACGGGTGCGGGATGTACCGCGTTTAAGATACAATTTTCAGGGGCACTAACCTCAAACGGTGCAAGCGAGGCGGCATTATTGGGAATTTCAGGGGCGATTGCACATTTTAGCGCATAACATGCATAGGCTTTTGTATAGACTAGGGGCACGTTAATTCCCTTTTTATCCAAGCCCGAAGTGCCCTGCCAATCAGTTAAAATTCGATCAGGATGAATAGTGAGCCGCACGTGCAAATCAATTGGAATGTCATAACCATCAATCCGCATATGCCCCAAGGCGCTGCCTTGCGGCAAAGCGGCGATGCGCTCAAGCGTGGCAAGGCGCGAATTGGTAAGAATAAAGTCTGAAATGGCCTGTAAATCAGTCAGCTCAAATTCAGCCATCATATCAACCAACCGTCGGTGGCCAATTTCATTGCACGTAGCCAAAGCATAGACATCCCCCACCAGCTGATCGGGTTCGCGCACATTACCGCGGATGATACGGATTAACGTTTCGTCGATCTGTCCTTTGTCGATCAATTTCATGATCGGGATATAAAGCCCTTCTTCATAAACCGAATTGGCGTCCGCCCCGAAGCCACGGCCGCCTATGTCTACAATATGGGCGGTACAGGCAAAAAAACCGGCATGCTGGCCTTTGTAAAATGATGGGGTGACCACAGTAATATCATGTAAATGACCCGTGCCTTCCCACGGATCATTGGTAATATAGACGTCCCCCTCGCTAATATTTTTGCGGCCAATACGGCGTATGAAATGCGCCACTGCGTCGGCCATGGCATTCACATGGCCAGGCGTGCCCGTAACGGCTTGCGCCAACATATCGCCTTGAGCATTATAAACACCTGCTGACAAATCTCCGGCTTCGCGCACCGACGTTGAAAATGCTGTGCGAACAAGAGCTTGCGCCTGTTCTTCCACTATAGAAATCAATCGGTTCCACATAACTTGCGAGGCTACTTTTGAAGGTTTTTTCATCTTAGGCCTCTTTCGCAATAACGTCGATACAGCCGTCTGACAGAATATGTGCAAAGCGGCTTTGAGTCAGCACAACGGTGGTTTCTTCTTCTGTGATCAAAGCCGGGCCCTGAACGACCGAACCTAAAGCCAAATCGGCGCGCGCAAACACCTGCGAAGCGGTGGCCACCCCAAGGGCCGCATCAAATAAATCACGCTGCCCCAATGGTGTGGCGTTTAAACCGATTGAGGGAGCTTTAGCGGCACGTTCTGCCTTGATGGTAGCCGTCGCAGCATTGACTGACCAGACCGTGATTTCCACCTCCATACCCGCGACCGAGCGCCCAAAAAGCTTTGCATAAAGCGATTCAAACAGCGCCAAATAGGTGTCATGGTCTGGTACATCAATATGAGTTTGGGTTAGAGGGACGGGAATTTCCCAGCCCTGCCCCGCATATCGCATGTATACTTTATAGTCTGCAAAAATAGGAGCTGTCGCATCGCATGAGCGCACAAATTTTGTGGCCTCTTGCGCCATTTCGACAAAAAGTGATTTGATCACCTCCGGGTTAAAATGCACCATGCGCATAAAAACTGAGCGGTTTGCCTCAAAGCTAAAAGGCGCACGCAAAAAACCAATGGCCGAACCTACGCCCGCCCCTTGGGGTACAAGACATCGACCAACCCCCAGCTTTTCACACAGGCGTGCCGCATGCAAAGGAGCCGCGCCACCAAAGGCAATCATCGTATAGCCTGCAAGGTCTTCGCCGTTTTCAACTGCATGCACCCGTGCGGCGTTGGCCATGTTTTCATCAACCACTTCAGCAAGCCCCCATGCTGCCTCTAGCGGGTCCATCTCAAGCTTTTCGCCCAAATGCACCGCTAGGGCGCTGACAGATTGCGCAATAGAAAGCGGGATCGCGCCACCTGCAAAACTTTCAGGATCAAGCTTGCCCAAAATCAAATCCGCATCTGTGACCGCAGGGCGCGTGCCGCCACGGCCATAACAGGCGGGTCCGGGCTCGGATCCGGCACTTTCTGGCCCCACGCGGATTTGGTTCATCCCATCAACATGGGCCAAACTGCCGCCACCGGCCCCAATTTCGACCATATCAATGACGGGAATGGAAATAGGCATCCCGGAGCCCTTCTTAAACCTATAAGAACGCGCCACCTCAAATACCCGCGCGGTTTTGGGCGATTGATTTTTGATCAAGCAAATCTTGGCCGTTGTTCCTCCCATGTCAAAAGACAAGACCTTATCAAGCCCATGACGCGCTGCTATATCTGCCGCGAAAACGGCACCCCCTGCAGGGCCTGACTCAACCAACCGCACCGGAAATTCAGCGGCATTTTCAAGCGAGATAATTCCTCCCCCCGAATGCATCAAAAAAATCGGACACTCTGCGCCTTCTTGGGCCAATGATTGCGCCAATCGGCCAAGATAGCTTTTCATTAAAGGCTTGATGTAGGCGTTGGCGATGGTGGTGTTGAAGCGCTCATATTCGCGCATTTGTGGTGATACTTCGCAAGATAGTGAGACCATCACATTGGGTAAACGGCGTTTAAGTACCTCGTATATCATGCGCTCATGGGCGTCATTCACATAGGAATGTAAAAGGCCCACTGCGATGCTTTCGTAATTGGCAAGTTCCAACTCATCTACTAAGAATTCAATCTGTGCTTGCTCAAGGGCAATCAGCACCTGACCGCTGGCATCCATTCTTTCGCGCACAGTATAACGTCGATTGCGTGGCAAAAGCGGCTCAGGCAGTACAAGATTTAGGTCATACTGCTCAAAACGGCTTTCGGTGCGCATTTCAATGACATCACGAAACCCTTCGGTGGTGATCAATGCAGTTTTGGCGCCGCGCCGCTCAATCAATGCATTTGTGGCAAGCGTAGTTCCATGAATTATCTGCGTGACCATGCCAACAGAAATCGCCGCTTTTTTACAAACGCGGTGCATCCCCTCGATAATGGCACGTTCGGGCGCGTCATAGGTGGTTAGAACTTTGGCCGAATAGCGCTGATCGCCGTTTTCCAACACCACATCAGTAAAAGTTCCACCTATATCAACCCCAAGCCGCGCCATCTTCTTCTCCCGAAATTTGGGACCAAACCGCACAATGTTTGGCCGAATATAAGTGGTATATCTGATATTTGGTCGAATGCCAGTACGATGCAGCGGAGTTTTTTCACTCAACCTAAAAGCCGATTTTTCAATTGCATAACCCACGATACTAGGGTGAACTGTTCGACTGGGGGCTACCCCAAAAGGAGGGGTTATGGCGAAGATACTTATTTTAGGCGGCGGAGGGATGATTGGGCAAAAACTAATCTCCAAGCTTCTGAACGAGGGTTTAGCACCCTACCGTGAACTTGACATTGTGGCCTTTGATCTAGGCTTTGCGCCCGATGCCCTAGCGGGTGTACAAAATATCCGCGGCTCTTTGACCGATGAGGCGGCCCTGCGCCAGCTTTGCGCCCAGCGGCCTGATGTTGTGTTTCATTTGGCATCGATCGTCTCAGGCGAGGCAGAGGAAAATTTTGACAAAGGGTGGGACATCAATATGTTTCCCACATGGACACTTTTACAAGCGTTGCGCGCCGAGCATCTCGCCAGCAAAGGGGTCTATGTGCCGCGGGTCATTTTCACTTCAAGTATCGCGGTATTTGGTGGCCCTTTTGAGGGGGAAATTTCCGACAACTTCCTTAGCGCACCACAGACCAGCTATGGCAGCCAAAAGGCAATTTGCGAACTGATGCTAAGTGATTTTAGCCGCAAAGGTTTTGTTGATGGCTTATCGCTTCGCCTCCCCACAATTTGCGTGCGGCCAGGAAAACCTAATTTGGCTGCCTCGTCTTTCTTTTCAGGTATCATCCGCGAACCGATCAATGGTGAAACAGCCTATCTGCCCGTGGACGATCAGGTTCAACATTGGTTTGCCTCGCCCAAAGCGGCGGCCGCGTTTTTGACCCATGCCGCCACGCTTGAAAGTGCGGCGCTTATGGGGCGACGGGCCTTAAATCTGCCCGGCGTTAGCTGCACCGTAGCAGAACAGATCGAGTCATTGCGCCGTGTGGTGGGGCAAAAGGCGGTAGATTTAATAATCTCCCGTCCCGACCCTTTGGTAGAGCGCATCGTGTCGGGCTGGCCCCGCGCGTTTGACCCAAAGCGCGCAATCGCATTAGGGTTTTGTGCAGATGTTGATTTTGACGCCATCATTCAAACCTATTTGGACGAAGACTTTCGCCCTTAAGCCTCTTTGGCAGAACATCTTCCCTCAAGATTATCAAAAAAAAAGAAAATACGCTTTATTTTGCCAGGCATGTAGCATTTTTTAGAAAAACACTCTAATTTTAACCAAATAAACCCATGAACGAGGACAATATGACCCAAGCTTCAAAATACGGCTTTGACACATTGCAAATTCACGCAGGCGCAAAGCCAGACCCCGCAACTGGCGCGCGCCAAGTGCCAATTTACCAAACCACCGCCTACGCATTTAAAGATGCAGAGCACGCGGCGCGTTTATTTAACTTGCAGGAAGTGGGCTATATCTATTCCCGTCTGACGAACCCGACAGTTTCGGCTTTGGCTGACCGCGTATGTGCTTTGGAAGGTGGAGCGGGCGCCATTTGCTGCTCTTCGGGTCACGCGGCCCAGATCATGGCACTGTTTCCCTTGATGGGACCCGGCTGCAATGTTGTTGCGTCCACCCGCCTATATGGAGGCACAATTACCCAGTTTAGCCAAACGATAAAACGGTTTGGCTGGTCAGCTAAATTTGTCGATTTCGATGATTTAGAGGCTTTGGAAGCCGCCATCGACGACAATACCCGCGCCATTTTTTGCGAAACGATAGCCAATCCTGGAGGCTACATCACTGACCTTGATGCAATCGCTGCTGTAGCCAATAAGGTTGGCCTTCCATTAATTGTTGATAACACCACCGCAACCCCGTATTTGTGTAATCCAATTGCACATGGCGCGACATTGGTTGTGCATTCAGCCACAAAATATCTAACTGGCAATGGCACTGTTACGGGTGGTGTTGTGGTCGATAGTGGCACGTTTGACTGGTCAGCCTCAGGGAAATTTCCAAGTCTGTCAGAGCCAGAGCCCGCCTATCACGGCCTGAACTTTCATGCCGCTTTGGGTGGTATGGCATTTACCTTCCATTCCATCGCCATTGGGCTGCGTGACTTGGGCATGACCATGAACCCACAGGGCGCGCATTATACTTTAATGGGGGTTGAAACCCTGTCTTTGCGGATGGAGCGCCACGTAGCCAATGCTAAGCGCGTTGCGGCATGGTTGGAAAATGATCCTAGGGTTGAATTTGTGACCTATGCTGGTTTACCTTCATCGCCCTATTATAACCGTGTCGAAAAAATCTGCCCCAAAGGCGCAGGGGCTTTATTCACCTTTGCAATCAAAGGCGGATACGAAGCTTGTGTAAAGTTTGTTGATGGACTTGATCTATTTAGTCATGTTGCCAACTTGGGGGATGCACGATCGCTGGTTATTCACTCAGCATCAACCACGCACCGCCAATTAAACGCCGAACAACAAAAAGCCGCTGGCGCCGAGCCTAACGTCGTGCGCCTGTCAATCGGGATTGAGGATGCGAACGATTTGATCGCGGACTTAGACCAAGCTTTGGCTAAAGCAACAGCTTAAAATTATTGCTTACGGTTTGCTAAATCACTCCGCCCCCAATTTGGGGGCGGACATTCTTTTGGGGGTTTGCTAAAAGCCCAATAAGTCCAAAGATCGTCTTTGGCGTTATATAAAGGTCTGATCATGACAACAGCAAACGTCATCACCTTCTCCTCATTCGGCGGCCCAGAAGTTCTTGAGCATCACACAAAAGAACTTACCGCGCCGGAAGCTGGCCAAGTAAGCCTTAAGCAAGAAGCGGTCGGGGTGAATTATATCGATATTTATCGGAGAAGTGGTGTATATCCAACGCCCCTGCCCATGGGCCTTGGTTTTGATGCGGCCGGTGTTGTTACCGCACTAGGTGAAGGAGTTACCCATCTGAAGGTCGGACAACGTGTGGCATATGCAACACCTTCGCAAGAATCTTATGCCAGCTACCGTACCTTGAATGCGGCACAGGTCTGCCCATTACCCGATTCGGTAAGTTTTGAGCAAGCAGCAGCCGTGATGCTCAAAGGCCTGACCGCTCATTATCTTTTCAAACAAACAACTCCATTGAAAGCCGGCGATACCGTACTTTTCCATGCGGCGGCGGGTGGTGTGGGGCTGTTGGCGTGCCAATGGGCCAAGTCTAAAGGCATCACATTAATAGCCACAGCGGGGTCAGACGAAAAATGCGCACTTGCTTTGGCAAATGGGGCCAGCCATGCGATTAACTATGTCAAAGAAGATTTTGCTCCCGCCGTGCGCGCCTATACCAAAGACAAAGGTGTTGATGTTGTAATGGATTCTGTGGGTGCGGCCACCTTCGATGGCTCTCTTAGCGTGATCAAACCTTTTGGTATGATGATTTCTTTTGGCAATGCCTCAGGAAAAGTGCCGCCGTTTGATTTGGGTATTTTGGCCGCGAAAGGGTCTTTAAAATTGACCCGACCGACGATTGCTACCTATGTCGCAAATATGGACACATGCCAGTCTATGGCCAAAGAACTATTTGCTATGGTAGGGTCGGGAGCATTGAATGTACACATTGGCAATCGCTATGCGATGGCCGATGCAGCCCAAGCGCACCGCGATTTAGAGGGTCGTACGACTTCCGGGTCAAGCATCCTTATTCCATAAGCATGGGGCTGCCTTTTGACATAAAAGGCAGCCTGGTTTCCATCTGTTATGACCTTGATCGGAACAATAATGTCTGACAATTCTTATGACACTGGCCGTCTGAATCTGCCCTTTGTTGGCATTTCAACTTTTGGCAAACGCCCCTACGTGGCCGACTGGAGCTCTATTAACGCTGATATAGCCATTCTTGGTGCGCCCTATGACTTTGGGACCCAATTTCGGGCAGGTGCCCGATTTGGGCCACGGGCCATTCGTGAGGCCTCAACTCTATTTAGCTTCGGCCATGCGGGAGCCTATGATCATGAAGATGACTGTATTTATCTTGCCTCTGATGTCCGGATTGTAGATCTGGGTGATGCCGATATCGTACATACGGATACCCTTAAAAGCCACGCTAACATCAAACGTGGTGTGCAGGCCATTTTAAACTCTGGCGCTCTGCCCGTGGTGCTCGGTGGGGATCATTCCATCAATATACCCTGCATCGATGCCTTTGAAGGGCACGGTGATATTCATATTTTACAGATTGATGCCCATCTTGATTTTGTCGATGAACGCCACGGCGTGCGCTTTGGCCATGGCAACCCAATGCGACGTGCGGCCGAAAAATCCTATGTCACAGGCCTGACCCAAGTTGGTATTCGCAATGTATCCTCAACGGCTCGCGAAGGTTACGAATCTGCGCGCAGCTTTGGTTCGGATATACTTTCTGTTCGCCAAATGCGGGCATTGGGGCCACAGGGTGTAATTGACCGTATTCCGAAAGGGGCCAAAGTATATGTTACCATTGATATTGACGGGTTTTGTCCCTCAATTGCACCAGGCACAGGCACGCCAAGCCATGGCGGGTTTTTGTATTACGAAGTACTTGAAATGCTGCAGGCTGTGGCCAAGCGACATAGTGTAGTTGGAATTGACCTGGTCGAAGTTGCGCCAGATTATGATCACTCAGGATCTACCGCCATTTTAGCGGCACAAGTATTGCTGAACTTTTTGGGGTTCATCTTTCAGGCGCGCAAGGCATAAGCCTTGCGCAGCTTAATCAGCTTGGCGTTACACCACGTAACCGTTCCGTGCGGCGGCGCAGCAGTTCAACGGTAGTCAAAAGCCCGATTGAGATAATTACCAAAATCGTAGCAACCGCCAGGATCGAAGGGCTGATAGCTTCACGAATACCGTTCCACATTTGCCGCGGAATAGTTTGCTGTTCAGGTCCTGCAATGAAGAGCACGGCTACAACCTCATCAAACGAAGTCACGAAAGCAAACAGGCCACCTGATACGACTCCCGGCAAAATGAGCGGAAGAATAACCATGAAGAAAGTCTGCCGTGGTGTTGCCCCAAGCGATGCAGCTGCGCGGGGTAACGACTGGTCAAAACCGACCAAAGTGGCCGTCACTGTGATGATAACAAATGGAATGCCTAAAGTGGCATGAGCCAAAATCACACCAAAGTATGTATTAGCCAAACATCCGCGGTACGAGAGTATTGGCGCCAGCAAAGATCCTATTGTGGAATCTGGAGACACACACGTCGCGGAATAGAAAAAGAACAGGCCCGTCGCCGTGATAATAATAGGCACGATCATAGGAGATATTAAAATTGCCATAATTAATTTACGATAAGGCATTTCTGGGCGCGATAGGCCCAATGCCGCTATAGTGCCTAATGTCGTAGCAAGAATAGTCGCAAAAAACCCTACGATAATAGAGTTTTTAGCTGCCTTAACCCAAGATGCATTGGCCCATACATCTGCCCACCAAGTCGAATCTCGCACGCCTTCGACATCGGTAATGCCCAAGGTTAGCAAATTATCATACCACCGGAGCGAAAAACCTTCAGGATCTAGGGTCAGCATTTTAGTTGTAAAGGTAAAATAGGGCTCAACGTTAAAAGAAAGCGGAATAACAACAATGATAGGAGCGATTAAAAAGATGAAAACCGCTGTGCAAATTACCTTATAGGTAAAATGCCAAGCGCGCTCTAATTTGTCTGCATAGATTGGAAGAGCCATATTCTACCCCAGCTTCATGTTATCAATGCCGATCAGGCGATCATATAGCCAGTAAAGCACCAAGACGGCCGCAAGCAAAATTGCAGCAAGCGCCGATGCCATTGACCAATTCAAGCTGTCTTGCATGTGAAAGGCTATTTGGTTTGAAATCAACTGGCCAGAGGCCCCGCCTACCAATGCTGGAGTGATATAATAGCCCACGGCCAAAATAAATACCAGCAAGCCACCCGCACCGATGCCCGGTATGGTTTGCGGCAAATAAATACGGCGGAATGTCGTCCAGCTGGTGGCACCCAAAGACCGGGCCGCGCGCGCATAGCTAGGAGGAATAGTGCGCATCACTGAATAAAGCGGCAGGATCATAAATGGTAAAAGAATATGGGTCATCGCCACAATGGAGCCTGTTTGATTATACATAAGTTCAAAACGATTGTCGTCAGCAACGATACCCAATGATACCAGAATATTATTGAATACCCCTTGGCCCTGTAAAATTACCATCCAAGCGGTTGTGCGGACCAAAAGTGATGTCCAAAAAGGCAGCAGAACCAAAATCATTAGCAAACTAGCCTTTCGCATCGGCAAGGTTGCCAAGAGATGCGCCACAGGAAATCCTAATAGAAGGCATAAAACAGCTATCAAGCCTGAAAGCCACAATGTACGCCAGAAAAGTTGTACATAAATTCTACGATTTTCATCTACCTGAATAATCGATCCGTCAGTATCGCGCTTGCGGTCGACTGCGGCCAAATAGAAAGAAGAAGTGTAGGTAGCCGAAGCTGCGTGCATAGCCGCCCACAACTCAGGATCAACCCAGTCTTTATTAATTTTAATAAATGCGTCTTTGAATGGAGGATTTAGTCCTTTTGCCTTACGGGCAGCCGATGTGAACAGTGACCTCGAACCAGGCAAATCATAATTAACTCTGGTACCAACAGATCCTGCGGTGCGCTCTTTGGCGGCAAAGGTTAGGTCTGCGGCCAAAGCAGTAAAAGCCATTTCGTCAGGTTCTACCCCAAATTCCTTATCCGCGAACCAAAGTGTAAGTTCTGGCATATTTGAATAAAATTGATCATTATTAACCGATCGCAACAGCATCTGGCCAATAGGTGCGACGAAAGATACAAGTATAAATGCCAACAAAGGCAAAACCAGCAAAAAGGCTTTAATTTTTGCCCGCCTCGATACCCTATTTAGAGCCGTTTGTAGCAACAATCCATCGGCGGTGCGCAAAAGTTCGGGTTCTTGGCCTTGATCTGGTTGATCGGCATGAGTCATCGCAAATTCCTGTTAGTTATAAAAAGCGCTCTAACGGCACTTTAAAGGGGGGGCGTTTCCGCCCCCCCCAAAGATCAGTTTGACAAGAGCCAAGAGTTAAAGCGCTCGCTCAACTCAGTGTCACGATCTGCCCAGAAGGCAAAGTCATTTGCCAAGGCATTAGAAAGGTTTGCAGCTGCTGTTGGCATTTGCGGGCCCATATCCGTTTTGTCGTCTTTAAACTTACCAACGAACGGAGCTGAAGATTTACGCGCTGGGCCGTAGCTAATATATCTGGCTTGATCCGCCAAAGGCTGGGTACCTGTTGCGAAAGCAACATATTTCATGGCTGCGTCTTTGTTTGGTGTGCCTTTTGGAATAACAAAAAGGTCAAAGTCCATTATTTGACCGTCCCAAACGATTTCAAAAGGCTTACCTTCACCTACAGCTGCGTTGAATATACGGCCATTATAAGCCGTGGTCATAACAACTTCACCATCAGCTAACAATTGTGGAGGTTGAGCGCCAGCTTCCCACCAAACAACGTCACTTTTGATCGTGTCAAGTTTTGCAAAGGCACGGGCAACGCCTGCTTCTGTAGCCAAGAGATCATATACTCCTGCAGCAGGAACGCCGTCAGCCATCAAGGCCATTTCCAGATTAGCTTTTGCACCCTTACGCAAGCCGCGCTTACCTGGATATTTTGCCAGATCATAGAAGTCAGCTAAAGACTTTACGCCCGAGGTTTTAGTTGTATCGTAGGCGAAAACGGTCGACCAAACGATGTTTGCAACAGCACATTCTGACATCAAAGCGCCATCAACAAAGTCCTCTAAGGCAGGTGTGCCGTCTGCGCCATCCGGCAATGCCGCATGGTCGATTACTTCAAGCATACCCTCATCGCAAAGGCGAATAGCGTCGGACAGCTCAACATCAGCCACGTCTATTGTGACGTTGCCAGCCTCGACCATTGCTTTGATTGGCGTTGCTGGATTGTCAGAATCCACCATTGTTGAAGGAATACCCGTAGCAGCAGTAAAAGGTTTATTATAAGCCTCAACTTGGCTCACCCCATAAGCGCCACCCCATGACATAACTGTCACCTGTTCGGCCGACGCGGCAAAGCCAACTGTCGTTAAAGCCGTGGAAAGAATAAGTAGTTTGCGCATTTTATGCTCCCTGTTTGTTTTTTAATTTTAGTGGTGTTTGGCCCTAAGGATCAAGGGCCCTTGCGTCGGATGCAACCCATCCAATTTTAACCTTCTGACCTGGTGTCAAAAGATTTTGTCCCGTGGTGTTGCGTGTCTTCACCACGAAATTCTCATTACCCGCAACCTTTAAAACGGTACGGAACAAATCGCCCATATAAACAACCTCGATGACTTCGGCATCAAGTGTTTGTAGGTCATCCTGATCACCATTAGTAAGAATGGTGGCGCGCTCGGGCCGAACTGAAACCATGGTTTGTTGACCTGGCGTGGTTACGTTAACCGCCGCCGCTGTGATGACTTCACCCGTTTGAAGTTTTACACGTGCGTGGTCGCCCTTGACTGATACAAGCGTACCCATGATGCGGTTGTTTTCGCCAATGAACCCAGCCACAAAGCTATTTTGTGGTCGCTCATAAAGTTCTTGAGGTGAGGCAAGCTGCTGAATGCGGCCGTCATCGAACACAGCAATGCGGTCTGACATGGTCAGCGCTTCGCCCTGATCGTGCGTCACATAGACAACACTAATACCAAGCGAATTGTGTAAGTGCTTAATTTCATACTGCATATGTTCACGCAGTTGCTTATCTAGCGCGCCCAAAGGCTCATCCATTAAGACCACCGCGGGGTCAAATACCAACGCGCGCGCCAAAGCGATGCGTTGCTGCTGGCCACCCGAAAGCTGGGCGGGGCGGCGATGGGAGAAATCGCCCATTTGCACCATATCCAAAGCCCGGTTGATTTTTTCTTCGCGCTCAGACTTACCCATCCCGCGCACTTCTAAAGGGAAGGCTAGATTCTCGCCTACGGTCATGTGAGGAAAAAGCGCGTAATTTTGGAACACCATGCCAATACCGCGTTTGTGCGGCGGGACCTGATTGATCGGGCGACCATCTAACAAAATTTCGCCATTCGTCGCCGTTTCAAACCCTGCAAGCATCATCAAGCAAGTTGTTTTTCCTGAACCGGAGGGCCCAAGCATGGTCAAAAACTCGCCTTTTTTTATTGCTAGATTTAAATCCTTGACGACAAGGCTAACCCCGTCATAACTTTTTTGAACACTTTTAAATTCAACAAAAGCGGTGTTTTGCCCCGTGTCTTTCAATTTTACGTCCCTATATATGTTTTGCCGTGCTACGCCACGATCTCATCTAGATCTGTTTTATTCGTTACCCCTTTGTAACGCTTATCACAACTTTTTAAAGCCGATTCCCAAATTTCAGTCCGCTAATTATATCATAAAAAGCTTTTTGATCATTTTCACCGTCTATTTACGTCTCTTTGTTTACTCTCTCCGCCAGCTTATGAATAAGAATGGCTTTTTGTATTCAGCCACCCTTAAGATAAGCGCCACGCTAACCAAGTTCAAACGGGAATAATTCCTTAAAATTGCTATATTTGAAGACAATAAGACCGGATAAGTTGGATCGCAGCGGCCATAGCCGCTGCGTAGCTTTATCCCAAAATGTTTTTTTCCGACCCGTAAGGATAGGCCGTGATATTTTCAGATCCAGCTTCAGTGACCACGAAAATATCATGTTCACGGTAACCGCCCGCGCCGGGCTGTCCGGCGGGAATCGTCAGCATCGGCTCCATCGAAATTACCATACCAGGCTCAAGTACCGTGTCGATATCTTCGCGCAGCTCTAACCCCGCTTCACGGCCATAGTAATGCGACAAAACCCCAAAACTATGCCCGTAGCCAAAGGTTCGATATTGTAAAAGCTGACGCTCAGCTAAGAAGTCGTTGATCTTATGGGTGATCTCGGCGCAGCTTAGACCAGGGCGCAGCAGGGTCATGCCATATTCATGTGCGGCCACATTAGCTTCCCAAATTTTTAGACTTGCGGGGTCAACCTCCTGAACAAACATCGTACGCTCAAGAGCGGTATAATAGCCCGAAATCATCGGAAAACAGTTTAGTGACAAAATATCGCCCCGCTCAAGTACGCGGCCTGTCACGGGATTATGCGCCCCATCGGTGTTGAGCCCCGATTGAAACCAAACCCATGTATCACGATATTCGGCATCAGGAAAACGGCGTGCAATCTCTACTTCCATGGCGTCGCGACCAATCATGGCGATGTCAATCTCGCGCAAGCCCGCTTTCAGCGCGTCAGCAATCGCAAATCCGCCGACATCTGCGACCTGCGCCCCTTGGCGAATAAGTGCTATTTCAGCGGT
>DPZQ01000130.1 GCA_003536295.1 Rhodobacter sp.
TGGCACGCGTGTCAGGTAACGGTGCCACGTCCGCCTATGCGCCACCACCGATTGAAGAATTGATCGTCAAAATTCACGAAGCCCGCCCCGATGTGGTCTTTGCGCCGCATGTCGAAACCTCGGCTGGGATTATCTTGCCTGATGATTATATTGCCCAAATGGCGCAAGCGGCTCATGATGTTGGTGCGCTGATGGTGCTGGACTGTGTGGCCAGTGGCGCGATTTGGATCAATATGACAGCGCTTGGCGTTGATGTTTTGATCTCGGCCCCTCAAAAAGGTTGGTCCGCCTCGCCTTCGGCAGGTGTTGTGATGATGTCTGCATTAGCCGAGGAGCGTTTGGCCAATACGCAAAGCAATTCCTTTGCTATTGATCTGAAAAAATGGCGCAGCATAATGCAAGTCTATGAAGGGGGCGGGCATGCCTATCATGCCACAATGCCCACCGATGCTTTGGTTGGCTTTCGCGATTCGATGCTTGAAACTCGCGCCATGGGTTTTGATAAGACCAAAGCAGCCCAGTGGCAGCTTGGCCAAGGGGTACGTGCGATGTTGGCAGCCAAAGGTGTGGCTTCGGTTGCCGCCGAAGGCTTTGGCGCGCCTGGGGTGGTTGTGGCCTTTACCCAAGATCCTGATTTGCAAAATGGCAAGAAATTCCTGGCCCAAGGGTTGCAAATTGCCGCTGGCGTGCCCTTGCAAGTCGGCGAAGGGGCCGAGTTTCGTACCTTTCGTATCGGGCTTTTCGGTCTTGATAAACTGGCTGATGTGCCTGCAACTTTGGCGCGTTTGCAAACTGCAATGGACGCTGTTTTTTAGGAAGCTAACAGCGGAATTTACGTTTCTAGGCTTGATTTTTTTTGCAGCCCCAAGCCTTTTTTCATGAGTGTTCGACGTAGGGGCTTGAACTCATAAATCGCTTGCAGGCCAAGGCTGCGTAAATCACGTAAAGCAGGCGCCCCCACCATCGAGGCGCGGTTGAGCGCATCAATCCCAATCACACGGGCCTTGATTTCAAAGCCGCGCGCCTTTTGATAGGCGGCCAACATCGCCTCTGACCCCAGATCAGCGCTGTGACTTTGCGCCAAGTCTAAAAGGCAGGCAATATCTCCAAGCGACATATTCAGCCCCTGCGCCCCGATCGGGGGCACGACATGCGCGGCTTCGGCCATTAGGGCCATACGTTCACCAACCAAATGATCGGCCAATTGGCTGATAATGGGCCAAACCGAGCGCGGTCCCAGCAGCGTCAGCGGCCCCAAAACTCCCGCTGACCGCTCGGTAATCGCTTTGTCAAAGGCTTGTTGGTCTAGGCACGCATGGGCCAAAACCTTGGGCCCGTGATCCATCCAAACAACAGCCGAGGTGGGGCGGCCTTGGACATCATCGGGCAGGGGCACCAGAGTGAACGGTCCGCCTGTGCGATGCACCTCGGTTGAGATATTGTGATGCGCCTCTTTATGCGTCACCGCAAAGGCCAGCGCCTTTTGCCCATAACGCCACGTCTTAACCCCTATATTTGAGGCGGTGCGCACGAATGAGCTGCGCCCATCGGCGCCGATCAATAGTTTGGCGGTCAGCTTGTCGCCCGAGCTTAGGCGTACCTGCACATAGTCAAGGCGTGTGAATATACCGACGCACGATAGGCCTGTGCGCAAGTTGACCTGAGGCAGTTGCGCTAAACGCTCCAAAAGTACGCGCCGCAACAGCCAGTTGGGAAAGTTCCAGCCAAATGGTAAATCATTCAAATCGGTGGCGTCAAACTCTTTGCTGACCCGCGCGATGGGTTCTGCCCCGCCTGCGTCAATGATACGCATGACTTGCAATGGGGCGACATGGGAGGTTAACTTCGCCCAAATACCCGCGCGCTCTAACAAAGCATAAGAGCTTTGTAGGATAGCGGTTGAGCGCAGGTCAGCGCCTTGATCTTGCGGGCTGGTGACAGGGGGCGTGGGCTCAATGCAGGTTACGCGAAAGCCCGCAGCTCCAAAGGCTGCCGCCGCCATCAATCCGGCAAGGCCACCGCCTGAAATGATAATATCAGTTTGGGTCATGTTATCCTTATGCAAGATGTAGCGCTGTGGTTGGGCTACGCCAAGGGGCAAGTAGCTGTGCTTACAGAAGTAATTGGGCCAAGAAGTCAGATAAATCTGGGGCTTGGTGGTCAATAAAGGGTGAGCTATTGGGGAGTTCGCTAATTAAAATGGTCTTAAGACCCATTGCATGAGGTACTTGCAAATTGCGCGGGTCATCTTCGAACATGGCCGCAGTTTGACGGGAAAATCCGTCTTTGGCAAAGACTCTATCGAAGGCGCCAAATTCTGGCTTGGGCAGAAGATCAGCATCTTCTACCCCATAAATAGCGTCAAACAGCCCCTCAAGGCCACGTGCTGCGATGACCTTTGTCGCATAATCGGCGGTGCCGTTTGTATATACAATGCGTCGACCGGGTAGGGCGCTGATGTACCCAGCTAAAATCGGGTCAGGCGTCAAAGGGGCAAAGGAAATATCG